>JBEPYD010000022.1:0-22300 GCA_041641575.1 Bacteroidales bacterium | reverse complement strand
CGTCTGGTAAGAGAATTAAAAAATAAGGAAATCGATGATAATTCTCTTATATCAGGGTATTTCCATACAGACGACCGGTACAAATCATTTAAAGCTATTCATAACACTTATCCGTATTTTGTAGAAGTTTCATATTTGCAGAAGTTTGATGAATACTTTTCATTTCCATCCTGGTATCCACAAAATGGTAAAAATATAGCAGTGCGCAATTCCAGATACACATTAAAAATCCCTGCCGGGTATAGTTTCACATACAAAAACTACAACTTTGATCCGAAAGAAACTATCACAGAAGCAGGGGGAGATAAAATATACAAATGGGAGATCAATAATCTTAAACCTATAAACATACAGGAGCCTTATAATCCACCCCTTATATCTTTATATCCACATGGAATTTTTACACCTGTAGACTTTCAATTTGGGGGCATTTCTGGATCATTGCGTTCATGGAAAGAGTTCGGGTCATGGAATTCTGCTCTTATTGAAAATCTCGATGCGCTTCCTTCTGATGAAAAGCAGAAAATAAAGGAATTAACGGAAAATTGTACCAATGATTCAGAAAAGGTAAAAGTATTATACAATTATTTACAGGAGAATACAAGATATGTGGGGGTATTTGTCGGAATTGGTGGATGGAAACCTTTCAGCGCAAATTATGTTTGCACAAACAAATATGGAGATTGTAAAGGACTGGTAAATTATCTGAAGGCAATGCTAAAAGTGGTGGACATCCCCTCCTATTACGCACTTATCAGGGCTGGCGAGGATGAACCAGACATAGACACAACATATGTGCGAAATCAGTTTAACCATGTTGTATTATATGTACCGCTTTCAAAAGACACATTTTGGCTTGAATGCACAAGTCAAAGAATACCGTTCGGTTATTGGGGATCATTTACCCAGGGGAAACATGCACTGGTATGCAATGGTTCGGAAAGCTTCCTCAGAAAAACACCTACACTTTCGCATGCAGAGAATTATCATTTTCGTAAAATAACAGCTGAAGTTTCCAACGATGATTTAAATACCTCTGTCACACGAAAAATGGGAGGTGTGTTTGGGGAAAAAACCACTGAATTGATTTACAACAAATCAAGACAAAAAATTCTGGAAATAAGCAATAATTACCTTCCCTACGAAAATTTTATCGTAAATGAGATATCATATCCTGAGACTGATTCCACAGGATATAGAATTGAAGAGACTGCAAATCTTTCCATCAGCAACCATATTCAATCATTTGGTGAAAATCTGGTATTAAAAAATATAATCTCCTTAAAGGAATTAGAAAATTTATCCACAGATACAAGGAGTAATCCCATATACATTAAGTATAACAGGGAATACAGAGACACAATTACATATCGGTTTCCTGAAGGTTATGCCCAATCATTTATTCCGGAAGCACAGGATTTCAGCAACAAATTTGGCCTAATAGAATATTCCGTTGAAACCACTGAACGGGAAATACACGTCACAAGCAGAATAGTTATTCATAAAAGTTTAAACGGGAAACAAGACTATAGTCAACTTACAACACTTATCAATAAAATTAATCAATTTGAGAACTTAAAATTTCTTTTAGAAAAATGATACGAATCAGTCTTTTGTTTATGATGCTTTTGGCTTTTTATCCCTGCGTTTCACAAACCGGCATAGAGGCATTACCGCCCGTAAAACCAGAGGATTTAAAACCCGAAGCCTCTCTCCTTGACCCTGAAGCTGGAGCCGTTATTTTACATGACATTGGCTCCACTGAGTTTATTGAATCTACCAACAGGATAAAAAATGTTTTTGAAAAAACAACCAGAATAAAAATCATAACCAAAGATGGCTATAAATATGCCACTGCAGATATTCCCTTTTACACCGAAAAGTATGGGAGCGAAGATATAAGAGATTTCACCGCCGTAAGCTATACTTTAGAAGATGGGGAAATAATTAAAACCCGTTTAACCAAAGATGATTTTGTAGAAGAAGACATTAATGAATGGTGGAAAAGAAAAAAATTTACTTTTTCAAATATCAAGGAAGGAAGTATCATCGAATATTCATACAAAATTATCTCACCCTATAACGTTCATCTTAGAAAATGGTATTTTCAACATGATATTCCCGTAAAAAAAAGCACATATAAGATTGGACTTTGCCCTTTCTACAATTATATCGTCCTTAATATGGGGTACATTGAGTATGACAGAGATACCACTTACATCAAACCTTTTGGTTTCACCCTTATGGGGGATAATTATAAAACAAAGATATACGAATGGGAATTGAATAATGTACCGGCATTTAAAAAGGAAAAGTATATTACCAGTGCCGAAGATTATCGTATGAAAGTTGAATTTCAGCTGGAATCATACTACGGTTATTATGGTGGAAAATTTCAGCTTATGAACACATGGGAAGAACTTATAAAAGAGCTGGATACCAATGATTCGTTTGGAGACTATATGGTGGGCAATGAGGGTTTGCTGCTTAAAATGCTGGATGGTTTAAAATTAGAGGACAAAGCTGATTATGAAAAAGCTCGATTAATCCATAAGTTTGTGACAAAAAACTTTTACTGGAATGAAATATCTGGGGTTTATACCACTCAATCTAAAAGATCAATGATAAATTCCAAAACCGGCAGTGTTGCCGATATAAATTTGTTGTTTGTATCATTGCTAAATGCAGCTGGAGTTGAGGCCTATCCAGTGCTGATAAGCACCCGAAAACATGGCAGGGTGTTCTATCAGTATCCGTTTTTAAACCTCTTTAATTATGTTGCAGTATTGATAAAGGCTGAAGAAACAGAATTTTTTGCTGACGCTACTGAACCATTGCTACCCTTAGGGATTTTGCCCTACAGGTGCATGAATCAATTTGGATTGAAAGTAAAAAAATGCAAAAAGGATGAAAAGGCTGAATTTTATCCTTTGGTTCCGGCATTACCTCATAAAAAAAGCACATTTTCTTCCCTACAAATAAATACAGATGAAGAAAAAGTAAATGCAAAAATTTTAAATAAAACAAATGGCTATGAAGCCCTTCGATGGCGCAAGATGCTAAAAGAAAACGGAGAGGGAGCAGTTTCAGAAAAAATATCTGAAAAGAATGATGTGAAATTTTTAAATAGCCTTGAAGCAAAAGAAATAGATCAAAGCGATAAAGATCTCGTGCTGACTTTCGAGGTTGAATCCACCCTTGATAAAATAGAGGATAAAATTTTTATTGATCCTTTTTTAATAGCGGCACGTGAAGAAAACGCTTTTAAAAGTCAGCAGCGAATCTACCCTGTTGATTATGGCTATAACAATGATGAAAAACTAATATCCACGATTAATATACCAGCGGGTTATAACGTTGAATATCTGCCTGAGAATTTTTCTACAACAAATGCAGAGAATACCCTGCAGTTCAATTTTGTTGTACAGCATTCAGGTGGTATTATACAGGTAATGAGCCATGTAAAAAGATTAAAAAGCATATATGAGCCGGAGGAATATGATGAATTAAAAGAATTTTTTGATCAAGTTGTAGACCGGCAATCCGAAAAAATTGTGCTCAGGAAAGCAATTTGAAATATATAGAAATGAAAAAGCCTGCTCTCCGGCAGGCTTTTTTCATTCGCGTAAAAATCTTTATTCTGATGCCGACATTTCAAAAAACAACGTATCCATCAGGGTTACGCTACCTGCTGCTACCTGCACATCTTCCATCACAACGGCTTTTATCTCAGAATCTTCACCAGGATCGGCGGTAACCGTGTACAAACCTGGGTAAAGTGGGTGTATCATAAAATTACCCGCAGTATCAGCGTACGTTGTGGCAGTATCGCCATCTATAACAGCATAAATGATACTTTCTACATCAGCCGGACTTACTACACCGGCAATGGCTCCGGAAACAGATTGAAACTGCGCCCGCAAAACAGGTTTAAGAATATACTTTCCAGAATTCCCGGCTTTAACAACAGATTTTCCAGCATCAAAATCTACGATCAGGTGATAAACAAAACCACCTGCTACCTCTTCCTCAATTTTGAGTTTCAAACCGCTGGATGAACCACTGGGAACTTTCAATGGGATGATTTCGCCATTCATCACGAGTTCATTTTCATCACCCAGTACAAAACGAACTTCATTAATGTAACCTTCCGGCAATTCGGCTTCACCCAAAAATGCTGTGTAACCATTGGTTAGCTCTAACAAGTTGTAAACCACAGGTTCAAAACCTGTAAGCGAAACCCATGCCTCTTCTTCGCCGCCGGTATTGATTAAAACGTCTTCAATATCTATATAAACAGCATCATAATCTGCGGGAGCATCTACCAGGCTTACACGCAGAATGGCTGAATCATCAGTTTCTTCGTTACAACTTACGAATACGAAAGCTGATAATAGGAGTATAGTTGAATAATTAAAAATTCTTTTAAGCATATGTTTGTATTTTTAGTAATTAATATTTACGGTACTATTCTTATTTTAGTGGTTAAATATTTATAAACTGTTTAAATATGGTTTATATGTTGCTTTTTTTGATTGATGCAATATAGTTGCTCAGAGGTAACTGAAACTGCTGCTTTATTTATTTGCTGTACAAGAGCATACTTTTCATCTGGGGAAAAGAACTGCTTAACTTATAAATATCCTTTACCAACTCTTTTGAAAGCTGATAAATTTCCAGTTCTATAACCCAAAGTACAACATATAAACTACCTTAACTATATATAAACAACTGGCAAGTTACCATTAAATTCGTGGTAGAACCATATTTATATAACCCTTTCTCATGGAATATGTTGTGTTTTCGACCTTAATTTAACTTTTTGTAACAACTAGTCCTTCCGGTGATACATCAAAAGAAAAGATACGGGCCTTGTCATTAGGTGGCTCCTGATGCAGGATTTCACGCACACGTTTGGCATCATCAAGGGATTTTGCCACCAAAAACAAAAAGCCTCCACCGCCAGCCCCCAGCAACTTCTTTCCTGCAAGAAAGGGATTGATCCGGTTAAGTATTGCTTGTATTTCAGGGGTGTTCGTTCCTGCATCCAACCGCTGATTGAGTTGCCACGAATGCTCAGTCATTTCTCCCAGCCGGGCATAGTTGCCTTTTTGCATTTCATCAAAAAACTGTTGTGCATGCAGCCCGATTTCTCCCAGGATTTTTAACCGCTTATTCGCATTCAGAAACATGCCCCGTACAATTTCTGCAAGTATATTTTTTGCTACCCGGGTAATGCCAGTGTAATACAAAATGAGCAAAGGTTTAATTTCCGGGTGCGTGAGCGCTGTATCGGGTAGCCATCGAACAACTGGCGATTGTTGAAAGCCAGGAGAAGAAACAAGAAATTTAGCGCCTTCCAGTATGCCGCCAAACTGATCCTGCCATCCCCCACCTGTGGTGAGCAATTGCTCAAGTAAAATGGTTTTATTCCCTATCTCTATCTTGTTCCACCCCAGGTTGCAGGTTTCAGACAATGTTCCCAGCACAGTGGCAGCCAGAATGCTGCTTGTACCCAACCCAGATCCTTTGGGAATCATCGAAAGAGTGGTTATTTCCAATCCGTGCCCGAGGTTTTCCAGTTGTGACCCCAAACTAGTATGCTGCTGCCGGCAATACTTTGGTGAAAAGCCACACAATGCCAGGGCTGCCTTGGTAATGGAAAAAGGAGAACCCACCTTGTTAAAATCCTCTACCTGTTCATAAGTGGTAATTTTCTCTTCAGCACCTACATCAATAGAGCGAAGGATGATGGTGTGATCCTCTGCAGGCTTTATAAAACACTGAATGGGAGGCTGGCCATTAAGGTTTAGTGCAACATTTAATACTTTTCCACCATTCACCATGCAATAAGGCGGTGTGTCTGTCCAACCACCGGCAAGATCAATTCTGATGGGACTTCGGCCCCAAACGATCTGATCAGGTTGTATGTTTAAGACTGGATCGTTCCGCAAACTTTTATCTGATTGAATGATGGCCTCTTTTAATAATTCAAACGCCATTTGCTCATCCTGTTTCCAGTGCTGGTCGTCCCTGGCTTTTTTCACCTGGCTACGGAACATGTAATCAGAGATGCCCTTAATCAATTTTGTGTTTGCTGAAAGCTTATCCGGCAGAGAAAGATTCTCGGTAACGAAAATCCGGGCCACCTCTTCCAGATCGAGCTGGTGAAAAACGGATTTTTCATGATTCCGGGACAATTGCTCGAGGTTTTTTAAAATAAAGCCTTTGCGCTGGGCATAAAGCCGCCGGAAGTTAACCTCAGCTGCAATGGCAGAGGCCGATATCTTGCGGCAGTTCTTATACACAACACGATTTTCGTCTGCCCCGGTATTTTCGTCAAACATCCATTGCACAAAAGACCCGGTAAGTTCCTTTTCTGTTAATACAGGGAAAATTCGGGCAAATTGAATGTCATCCTTTTCCAGGATACATTCAGCCGGATCGATGTTTCGCGAAGTAAACCAATCCAATGCTGGTGCATGCATCCATTTTGTATCGGAATTATATACAAGGCCTTTAAAACCGTCATGAAAACCATAAGGCCGGATGGCAAATTCATTCTCTCCTATGGGTATGATATCCAGGCACATGCCTTCAGGTAAATGCAGCGACCAATCATTTTCCGGAATACCGGTAATTACAGAGTTCTGCTGAAGTCTCCAGCTATCAGGCACAAATGAATTTTCTATCCAGATATTTTTATGATTACCGGCAAATTTACAATTGGTAAGGGCATTCATGGTGAAAATACTACTGTGGGGTTTTACCCCCCGGTGCCATATTTCCCGTTGGTTTACCACGCGGTTTTGTAGAATTTCTGTTGATTCTATCAGTTCAGATGAAGTACCAAAATGGTAAAACTCGCCCTCGTCAAGGGTTACGATTTTCACATTAAGTTTACTGATTTCTTCATCAAACACATGTGGATGTGTACCAATGGATTTACCAAAATCAGTGTACATATCATAAAATGAAGGCGTGCCTCCTTTGTATGAATTTGATTCATGTTCCCATGATGCTTTTTTCATCAGCAGCTCAATAGCCCTGTCGCTGAAAAGCCACACGCCAATATCAATTAAAAAATCATAGCTCCCAATGAGTTTCTGGATTTCAGATACCGTTGGCTTCTGCAGCATCATGGCCAGCTCATCGCGCTTGTTTCTTTCCATAAAAAACACCCCGTGGTTGGTGCATTTGGCGGGTTCTTTCCAGATTCCCAGGCAAACAATATCGGCATCAGGAATGGCAGGAACGGGTGTATCCTGGTAGATAAGTACATCGCCACTGGCCACGAGCGTGTTTAAACGGTTCCCTGCTTTCGCCGATACAGAGGTAAGAAAATCAGCCTGCAAATCGATAAGCTTCTGGTTGATGCTTTGCCCCCTGCTCCAACGGAAAACCGGCAACGGTGTAAGTACTTTACCCACCGGGGCATAGGCCGGAAGCCGGCGGCTGTGCCCGGCGGCATGAATAATGATCTTTTTCTCATCAGAAAGCCATTTGCGAAAACCACCGGCGCCATCATTTTTGGCGCATTCTGAGAGGCAATACGCTGTGCCACCACCCGAGCCTACCCTTTCGCCCGGAGGATCGCTGGTGACAAACCATTGTGAGGGATCACGTTTTTCAACTGAAAAAAATGCATGGTGCAATGCGGGTGGAACACTTAAAATATATTTCATGAAAGCAGAATCTTTTAATTATATCTGTTGGATTACAAATATAGGTAATGATGGGGTGAATAATGTGCTGAAAGAAGCAATATATGAATGAAAAAGAAACAGAAAGTTGATATTAACCACGCTTGCACGAATACCTTGTTATTTCAATTTGTGAGCATTTATTTGATATTTTTTCGGAGAGCATAGTCTCTATTTTAAGCATCTAAATAAGGATGTAATGTATAACTCACACAAATAATTATTTCTTTGAAGCACTTCATTAGTGCATTCGTGGTTAAATATTTTCACGAATCAACAATGTTTTCATATCAATAAACATAAATCAGAAATCGACTTTATGGCCGGACAATAATTAATATACCTCCCCAGCACCATAGGTGCGCAATCAACAGCCTGGCCTGCAGGGCCAGGTTGAATAACATACAAAACAAAGCGCTGAACGCGCGTGATCATGTCCCGGGGCCCTCTACAAAAAATATGCTGGGATCCCGCACCTTCAGTGCTTTTGAAACCTATTGCTTTTCCCCGGGCTTCACCCGGGGCTGTTGATCCTGCACTTTCAGTGCTTGATTATGTCCGGGTTTCATTTTATAAGGTGAACCGAAAGAGTAGATTCCTTGACGCATCTTCATGAGTGCCTACGTGGTTAAAGATTTTTACGCATTAACAGTGTTCCATGTTCATAAATTTTCAAGAGCCAAATTTGTCTGATTGAAGTTGTTTTTTAAATGATTGAATTTATGATTACATCAAACGTTTCTTTTTTTTAACCACGAATGCACGAATACCTTATTGTTCATATTTGTGAGTATATATTTTATATTTTTCTGGAGCGCAAAGTATTTATTCTTAAGCATATAAATAAGAATGTAATGTATAACTCACACAAATAATTGATTCTTCGAATCACAATTCATTCGTGCATTCGTGGTTAAAGATTTTTACGCATCAGCAGTGTTTTCATATCAATAAACATAACTTAGAAATTGACTTTATAGCCGGACAATAATTAATATACCTCCCCAGCACCATAGGTGAGAAATCAACAGCCTGGCCTGCAGGGCCAGGTTGAATAATACACAAAACAAAGCGCTGAAGGCGCGTGATCATGTCCCGGGGCCCTCTACAAAAAATATGCTGGGATCCCGCACCTTCAGTGCTTTTGAAACCTATTGCTTTTCCCCGGGCTTCACCCGGGGCTGTTGATTCTGCACTTTCAGTGCTTGATTATGTCCGGGTTTCATTTTATAAGGTGAACCGAAAGAGTAGATTCCTTGACGCATCTTCATGAGTGCCTACGTGGTTAAAGATTTTTACGAATTAACAGTGTTCCATGTTCATAAATTTTCAAGAGCCAAATTTGTCTGGCAAAAGGGTTTTGGTGCATTTTCACATTGTCGTATGCCAATCGATCCTATAAGAAAATACATCATGAACCAAAAAACTCATCATAAAAAGAGAACCTTTGAGAAAGAATATCTGGGTTTCTTGCTAAAATATGAGGTTGAATAAAAACACGAAAAGAAATCTGTTAAAAATATTATAAAATATAACATTGTTTCGTTTATTTCGTTTATAATTGCATAACGACTATTTATTAACTGATAATAAACAACTAAAGAATATGGCAACTGTAAATGAACTCAGGCGACCTTCAAAAGAGGAACGACGCACTGCAATGGCCTCATACAATGCGCTTGCGGCCACACTAAACGAATTAAAAAAGGAGAACCCTGAAATTGAAATTGAAGAGACGAATGAGAAAATACAAATCCCTTTAAATGCCCTTAAATTGCTGGCTGACATTCTGAGAGAAATCAGCCATGGCCGACCTGTCTCCATTGTGCCCTTAGCCACAGAGATGACTACCCAGGCCGCGGCTGAAATACTGGGATGCTCACGTCCACATGTTGTAAAATTACTGGACAAGCAGGAAATTCCATCTACTAAAGTGGGAAGGCACAGAAGAGTTAAATATGAAGATGTTATTGATTATAAGAAAGAGGTAACTGCAAAACGAAAACAACTGCTAAAAGAGGTTATGCAAGCCGATGAGGAGGACGGCCTGTATGATACATAGCGTGAGATTTACCTGTATTTTGGATACCAATGTCATTTACCCTATTGTCATCCGGGATATTTTATTATGGCTGGCCACCTACGAATTATACACACCAAAATGGAGCGATCATATTTTTTCTGAATGGATTGAAGTAATGAAAAGAAATGGTATAAGCGATGAAGAAATAAGCAAACGGATAAAAAAAATTGAACAATGTTTTTTAGATGCCAGAGTTGAAAACTATGGTTCAATCATTGAAAAATTAACCCTACCAGATTTAAAAGACAGACATGTATTAGCCGCTGCGATAAAAACCAATGCAAACCTGATAGTAACTAACAATTTAAAGCACTTTCCAAAAGACTATTTATCTAAGTTTGGCCTAAGTGCCAAAACCGCAGATGATTTTATAGCAGATATCATAGATTTAAACCCTGAAACTGCTGTTGAAGCCTTCCGTGAGATGGTGTTCTCTAAGAAAAACCCGGATTTAGATGAGTATGATGTTTTGGAATCATTCAGAAGTAACAAGCTCGTGCAAACTGCGGATTACATTCACTCATTAATATAAGGCAGTTTACAAATAAATATTTTTTATTGAAAATAGGATAAAAGTTTGAAGCAATCAATATCTGCTGACAGGCATCTTTGAAAGCAATACTACTATGGTAAGACCAGGAGGAAGTAATGACCAATTGCAGACATATTATATTTGCAAACAGGCAAAGACCCAACCCATATTCTACAATTGCAAAAAAACTAACATTTGGAATAATAAAAGATATACGCTATCTTAACCGCCAGAATTAAAGGGTTTTGGTGACTTTACATTTTAATTATGATAAAAACAGTAATTGTAGATGATGAAACAAGGTCGCAGGAAGCTTTGCAAATGCTTCTGGAAAGATTCTTTGAAAATGAATTTAACATTATGGCCATCTGTTCTGATCTGGAGGAAGCAGCAGAGGCAATAGAAATCCATCAACCGCAATTGGTTTTTCTCGATATTGAATTAAAAATTAACAAAGGTTTTGAGCTTTTTGATAAGGTGAAATCACTTACTTCCATGTATGTAATCGCCACTACCGGACATAAAGGCTATGCCATTGAAGCTTTTAAATACGGCATTTTTGATTACCTGCTTAAACCCATTTCCACAGAAGACCTCAGGCATTCTCTGGCACGCTTGCACCATGCCATGGCCAATCAGAGCAAACAAAATCTAAATGCATTGTTAAGCGAAAACGAGGATGGACTTGACGTTAACCGGCGTATTTCATTTCCCACCAATAATGGTATTGCCATAGAAAGGGTAAGCAATATTATGTATTGCGCGGCTGAGATTAACTACACCAGGGTATACACCCTTGACAACCGTATTTACACGGTTTCAAAGACCATTAAATTATTTGAGGATAAATTACCTTCGCATATTTTTTTCAGGGTACATAAATCATACCTGGTAAACATTAACCATGTGCGGTTTTACTCTAAAAAGCATGAGAATATGATTGAGTTGACCGATGGAACTAAAATAAAACTTTCTGTAAGAAAAGTTCAGGATTTTATCAGTCTCTTTGACTAACAAGCACCCCGGATTCAGCATTTTTCTGAGTTTTATTGATGGTAGCAGGGATGATAATTGTAACAAGTGTACCGGCCTTATTTAGCTTTTCCCCCAGATCAGTCATTTTTACGTTGTAAATTTCTTTTTTCCCTTCGTTATAAGTGGCAATTCTTTCCCCGGTGATGCGGGTGGCATGCGACTGATGGCCATTGTGTTCACTTTTATTGTTTACTGTGGCCATAAAACCCGGTCCGTTATCCTCAACCTCCACACGCAGGCCTTCCATAATTTTCACAAAACGTATCATTAAAACAGGTTTTTGAATTTCTTCTCCTGAAATACCATGCTTAAAAAAGTTCTCTACATAAGGCTGGATCAACATTACAGGAACAGAAATTTCTTTCGGAGATATGCCGGACTCTATCAAAAAATGATATTCAATTTTATTTTCCAGCCGGTTGTTTTCAACGGTAATATAGCTCTCAAGGTAATTGATTTCATCAGCGAGCAGGTGCGCATCCACGGAAAGTGTATTTAAAGTAAGCCGCAGTAACCTGCCAAAATCCTGGATATATTTTACGGATGCTTCCAGATCATTCTTCAATACAAAATACTGGATGGAATTGAGTGCATTGCTCACAAAGTGCGGGTTCATCTGCGATTGCAGGGACTTGATGCGGAGGTTGTTAATCTCATTCATGTACTTTTGCCGTTGCTGCTCTTTTTTTATTTTTCGCCGGGTCCGGTATTGAACGGCCTGATAAATAATTACTGTAACTGCCAGCACAGCAAGTATTCGAAACCATGTTGACTGCCAGAAAGCAGGCACCATCCGGAAAGCAATACCAACGGGTTGGCTGAACACATAATCCTCATTACCAGCCCTTATCTCCAAAAGGTAATTGCCCGGTAACAATCCGGAAAGCACTAGCGGATGATGGGCAGGATGCGGCACCCATTCCTCTCCATTTATCCGGTACTGTACTGTTAGCTTTTTAGGAAAACGAGTGGAAATAGCATCAAAATTAACCCGGATGTTTTTCAATGCATGTGGAAAACGATAGTTGTCCGTAACCTTCTCATTCGAAGGAATCAATATGCTTTTTTGTTCACGCGTTAACGAGTTATAACCCGTTATGCCTGTAACATGTAAAAGTGGTGGAAGATGATTCTTTTTAATCATTGCAGGATTAAATCTAACCACCCCTTCGCTGCCGATAATCCAATAGTAGCCATGCCTGTCCTTTAGAATACCTTTCTCCTCCGTTTCTCCACCAAAAAATCCCTCTTCTTCCCCAAAAACCTTCCATGGTTTCATCCCTGTATCTTCACCTGATGCTAATATTTTTCGATCAAAAGAATATAAATCAAGCATCAAAATATTTCCATAACGACCTACCAGCAAAGCGCTATCATTCATTACATGAATAAACTGCACCGATTCATTAAAGTCTGGTGGCAAAGCAGGTACAAAAGTACCTGCCTGCCTGTTAAACCAGAACAATCCCTCGTTCCCTCCAATCCAAACCCTGTTTGTAGAATCGCATGCCACGGCCTTGCTGTGGGCCAGTGGCACCAGGCCCTCTTCAAAAAGCATGAGAGAGTCGCCTTTTTGCCGTACTATTTTTTCTTCGGTAGCATACCAGTAAACGCCCGATTTATCCAAGCAGGCATCAATCACAAAACCCAGTTCATTATCATTAAATTCGGGATAAATATCCAGTTTATCCCCTCTGTGAATAAGTAAGCCCTGGCTGCAATCACTCACCAATAGGTGGCCGTTTTTTGGATTTTGCCAGGCCAGCTGGGTTTGTCCCTTCACCCAGTCCACCACAGACATACCCCGCTCGTTATATTTATAAACACCTTTACCGTGTGTAATAAGTAGCTCTCCATTTGCCAGTCGCGTGCTTCCCATGTAAAATCTGGCATGGCCTAAATCCTCTTCGTAATCAAAATCCGTGAGATTTTGACCATCCCATATCTGTATGGTACCCAGAAGTGAAGTGAACCAAATACGACCCTGCTTATCTTCAATCACTGACCATATATTCCTGTTCACTCCGGGATATTCGGTATCAAAATTTTGAAAAGCATTGGAAACCACTTTATAAAATCCATCTTCGCCATAAATGTAATGCATGCCATCCCTGTCGGTAAAAATTCCGTTTACCCATCCGTTTTTCCAGGGAATGGCAGTGTAAGTATGCAGGCTGTATATAAAGAGGGAGTCATTTTTAAGGTGTCCCCATACAGGATGGTCGATATAATCGACCCGGCGGGACTGGTAGGGTTCTAATAAAATAGTATCTTCTGTTATGGTGGCATATTGGTTGTTATCGTGCCACAGGATATGGTTTAAAGGACGGGAAAACCCAACTTCTATACTGTCGGCCAGCAGTTGCAAACCCTCTGGTTGCCACCGGTACATTTTAGCATCTGTAGATCTGATGTAAATATGCCCGTCGCTGGTGGATTTTTTAAAATCATAAGATTCATTCAAAAGCCTTCTTTCAATTCGCTTTTTCCTGGGATCTATTTCGTACACACCCCAGTTATCGCCTGCCTCCATCGCTTGAATTAAAAGATTGCCATTGGAAAGTGTCTCTACCAAACTAAACCGCACAAAATTTAATTCCGAGGGTGTTAGTATGGTTTCAAAACCATGTCCGCTGTTTACCGCCAGACCATTTGCTGCAATAGCCCATAATTGTCCATCCCGGTCCTCACAAATATCTATTATATGATCACTGGGCAGCCCGTCTTTGCGGTAATGGTTTACAAAATGCACCCCATCAAACTTAGACAGTCCCTTTTTGGTGAGAATCCAGATATAGCCACGGCTGTCCTGCATCACAAGCATCACCTGCATTTGGGGCAAACCTTCGCTGAGTTTGTATTTATGAATAGACAACTGTTGGGCAGTGGCAAGATTAGCTATCTGACACAGCACTGCGCACAGCAATAAAAGTGATAAATGCCACAACCTCCTGTTCATTAAATATAGGTTTGGCTGCAAGATAATATTTTTTTTCTGAATTATGGAGTATTATTTATCACAGAAACCCCGCAAATGGTGGTATCAGAGCCCGGATAAAACCGCAAATGTTAACGTTAAATCAGAAAACCGGTACGTTTATAAGGCGAGGGCTAACGTTTAATAATTTATTAGGAAAAAAGGAGGCTCTTTTAAGGTTTATATAATTTTGAGAGCTCCTTAAAAGAATCTGAAACTTTATTAACTCAAAATCATCAAGCAACTGCACAGAATGTACTGCTTTATCACTTGCTTTGTTTACCCTGTAAACACCACGAACCAATTCAAGTGAATCTCTTTTTAAATCCTGCCCGATAGTATATTTATACTCTCTTGAAAACTCTCTTGTATATTTATACAATAGCAATATCAGGTTATACACATCTTTGTAAACAGGTAAATCATAATAAAGTGCCATAAGACAGTTTGAAAGTTTATAAAATAAAAAGCAAGAGGTAACCCTTTTTATAGGGAAATACATCCTACTTTTCTAAAAAAAATTTCGACCGCCTAAAGGCGGTTTTGACATAAATAATCAAATAATACACAGGGCGAATGCCCTGTGTAAATAATAAAACGAGCTATCGCTCGTCCCGACTAAACGTCGGGATAACCTAATCCCTTAAGCAACGCACAGAGAAGCCGGTCGACTTGCTGTATTCGTTGCGGCTCACTTCCGAATTATTGTCGCGGAGGTTGAAGATGTTGCGATACAGTGCGTAAGACGCATTGGACTCCGTACTACTCCACCAGTTACCCATGGTGCCCGCAAATTGGAACAAACCATGGTTGCAGCGGCCACCCGGAAGGGCGGAAAAACCTATTGCGTCAGTACCATTGCTGCCACTATGCCAACCTGAAGTGGCTTTTAGATTGCCTCCGGCAACTGATGAACCTCCTAAGACATTTTCTAAAACAGTCCACTCTGCATCACTGGGCAAATGCCAACCCGTAGGACAAACACCTTGAACATTACTACCACTGTTGTCTCCATTGGTAGCTGCTGCATAAGTATATAAGGCGCCATACAAATCTTTATTTGTAGCAGCATCGTTGTTATACCAACAATACGCTTTATCGGTATTATTATCACCTAAGTTAACCCAGACAGTATTGTCGGTTACTAATGGAATAGCAGTACCATCTGAATAATGGGTAACTTTTAAGTTTGAAGTCATCCATTCCTGATCACCAATAACAACACTGCCATAAGTATTTCCATCGTAATCAGTTAATCCCGAACCTCCACCATAGATAAGAGTAGAATATTGCGGTCCATAACTTGTTCCGCCCGAATTAATGGCATAAGCTCGATAGTAAATTTTACCAGTAGCTAAACCAGAAAGGCTTACACTAAAGCTACCTGTCCCGGCAGCAACTGCCACTACAAAGTTGTCAGCTTTAGTGGGATTCGCCGTGTTACCATAAACAACACCCCGCTCAGTAACTGACTCGCCACCGCCGGCATCGACAGTGCCACCAGTTGAAAAACTTGCAGGTGCTTCATATAAACTATCTACCTGGACAGTAACTGATACATTTGCCAAGGTAGTAGCTGTTTTATCAGCACCGTAATTTGTACCTCCCTCATTGGTAGCATACGCCCGGTAATGATACAAAGTATTGCTGGCTAAGCTGCTTGGAGTAGAAGTAAAGGCTCCTGTGCCTGTGCCATTGCTTGTTTTTGTACCACTAACATCAGGATTACTACCTGTACCATAAGCTACTCCGCGAGCAGTTATGGATGCTCCGCCACCGGCGGCAATATCTCCTCCAACTGTTACACTTGTAGTAGTAGCTGAACTTTGGTCAGAACTGGTTAAACTTGCCAAAGTAGCCGTAGTTTTTTCACTGCCATAATTCGTTCCACTCGCATTGGTTGCATACGCCCTTAGGTAATATTTGGTATTGTTGGGCTTACCACTAATACTACTAGTAAAAGATCCAGTACCGGTACCATCAGAAGTTTTTGTGTCTGCTGTAGTTGGTGTGCCTGTAGTATTGTATGCTACACCGCGCGCAGAAATAGCTTCGCCTCCACCTACAGTTATATTTCCTCCTGCAGAAAAACCTGTTAAAGTGTTACTATTTGCAGCATTCGTACTAAGTGATGCTAATGTGGTAAAAATTTGCTCATTGCCATATCCTGTTCCTGCCGTGTTTGTGCCATAAGAACGCACATAGTAAACATCGTTGGAAGTTAATCCGGTGAGGTTACTGCTATATGAAGTACTACCGGTTCCTTGCAAAGTTTTATCATCGCTTGTAGTTGGAGTACCGTTAGTATTCCAACACACCCCTTTTTCTATAATTTCAGCACTACCATTGTCGCTAACTTCACCACCACTTATGGCTGAACTGTTGGTAATAGAGGTAATGGCATCGGTAGTAAGTGTGGGTATGCTTACCGATAACCCACCGCCTAATACTATCCAGTTTGTTCCATTGCAATATTCTACTTCTTTGTTTGTGGCATTGTAGCGCATAATACCTTCGCTTGCTGCATTACAAACCTCTGTCCCTTTGCTGGTCAGTTTATTAAATGTTTGCGCTGTTTGAGCAGTATCTGCATAAACTGCATTATTGGTTAAACCTGCGACCATGGCATAAGATGCTGTATCGGGCAGCACCACATAACCCCCATTTTCAAGATATAGGGTGTCATTCGATATAGATAACATCTGTATCTCATTACTTGCGGATGTATCAGTAAGTACAACATCTGAACTACCTGCTGTTTCAGCATATAGTGCATACGGCACACTAAGCAACTGGCTTGTGCCCACCACGTTGCCATCCATAACAACTTTTACAAAGTAAGGGCCGTTTGCCCAGTCAATATTGGCAAAATCAATTGGGTTGCCTGCTCCAATATATAAACTTACTAATCCGTAAGCATTGGTTGTGCTGTCGTGCGTTTCAGTAAAAACTTCTGTGCCTGTTACACTGCTTTGCAGTATGCTAATAGTAAGGTTAACGTTTTGGTTGGCTATAACATCGCCACTGGCATCGCGTGCTACTGCCTGGTATTTTATAGCGTTGGGGGATTGCGCAATAACAGTTGAAAGTGAAAAGGTAAAAGTTAAAAGTAAGAAAAGGCTTACTTTGACTGTTTTGTAATTTTTATTTTTCATGTTTAAAATATTTTCTGCGTTAATAAATTGATTTACTGTTTAATGATTTGGTGTGTCTTTTCGTTATTGATTTTCAAAAAGTAAGTCCCGGCAGGCAAATCAAAAAAATTGATTTCCTGTGTCGTATTTTCCAGTTTACCATTCGATACTTTCTTTCCGTTGATATTCAGCAATTGGTAGTCCATCCCTGTTTTATCGGTTTCAACATTCAGTATGTTCTCAACCGGGTTGGGATATACTTTCAGATTACTACTCAATTCTGTTTTCTCAATAAAGGTAGTTACCGATAAGTTTCCTTGATGAAACCCTTGTGTGAGGCTATTTGTGCCATCTGACACGGTTTCAACCACTGTTTCGCCAATGGTCCAGCTTAATGAGCCGTTGGCATTTTCCGAATACGCTCCTGCTGTGGCTGTTACATTTTGGTCAAGGTCTTGCGCTTGTCCAAGTAATGGAGTCAGCAGGAATGCTATGTAAATGATTTTTTTCATAAGTTTTTATATTTAATTTTACAACACAATTTCTTGAAGCAAGTGACAGATTTCTCTCTTTGCAGTTTGTTGATTTTATCTTTTTTTATCAGCCATTTTTTCTGAATGTATTCTTTTTCACGTTTTAAATAACTGTAATAAAAATTTCTTCTGACACAACATAAAACCCAAATTGTCAAAATGACAGATAAAACAAAAACAATTGAATTAAACCAATTTAAATCACAAAGTGAAGCATTACAAATGCCTGACATGAAAACATAACTTTTTATATTAAAAAGAATTTTTATTGAAGTTAGAAACGTGATTAGATAGAACGTAATTTTCAGGATACATGATATTTCACCATACAGACCTTGCACGAAATCTGTGATTGACTTATTAAATGGGGTATAACCTTTTGGATAAACTTTATCATATTCTGTATTATTTCGGTGATAATAATTCTGTCTAATTGCATAAGTTATAAATTGCTCTTTTCTTTGATTGACCCCTATATAATTTGCTAAATAATATAAAACTATCAACACAAAGTATGCTGATAAAGTTGCTAATATTAGTACATCTAAATGATATACCGCTTTATCACAATTGGTTTCTGCAATTAAATTGCCCCAGTTATTAGCAAACTCAATATTAGTATGAATAAATACATAACCATAAACACCAAAAACGGCTAATAATGTAGTCATTAAAGCAATAATACTGCTTAAATTAGAATTGTTATTAATAGCATATTGTTCATGCAATTGCCGTTCTAATTCAAAAATCTCTTTCTTTGGCATAAAAGGTAAAAGTTACTTTCGTATTGAATTTTTACAGATGCTAATACTCAAGATACGCCTTTCAAACAAAAACAGTTTTACAAAAGAAGGAGAATCAAACAACAATTTATTTAACGTATGGGATTTATGATTGAATGATGGGTTTGAATTATTTAACGTATTTTGCATTTTATCACATTTTTGGGTTTTTATATAAAATCAAAGACAATTCCGCCTGACAAACCCAATTCCATGACCATATTATCCAAAATAAAATGAAATACCAAAGCCATAAAAAACTACATCATCAATAACCCGAAAAATTGGAAAGAGGATTCATTTCATATTGGAATTGACTGAGAAAGAAATGCACCTGCTGTTGAAAAATATCTAATCATTAAAACAATTGGCAAGAATTCATTTCCCACATTGTTGAACGATTGGCGCAGTGGAACTCCCCCTGTCCTCGTATCACGGAAAATCTGTTTGATTGCCAGTTAAATGCAGGGTACAACTATAAAATCCAATTATATTTGGATAGATTGATGCATATATTCCTGGATAATAGACACCTAATTAATTTTTTCTATATATTCGTTAAATCAATGCGTTACGAACCACAAAAGAATAGGTATATCAGGTGCGCAAAGAATACGTACTCTTGTCACGAAAAAGGGAATGTGTTAAGATGTAAATTTTGATTATATCTATAGCCTATAAAAAAGATACGTGATGTTAAAAGATATTATAGATTCAATATCAGGTTTCATAATCAAAACAATTTCTAATGAGCAAAGAAAAATTTCAGAATAAATACCGTATAGAATCAACACGATTAAAATGGTGGGATTATAGTTGGAATGCGGCCTATTTTGTAACGATTTGTACACGAGACAGGGAATGTTATTTCGGCGAGATATTCAATGGCGAAATGACATTATCCGAAATCGGTAAAATCGTCAATGCCGAATGGTTGAAAACATTTGAAATGCGGCCTGATATGAATTTATATAGGGGTGAATTTGTTGTAATGCCCAATCATTTTTCATGCCATAATTGGAATTGGTAAAAACCAATATAATACCAAACCCGGCACGGAACGTGGGGTAAAATGTGTTGCGAAACGTGGGGTGGAACGCGGAACGGAACGTGGTGGAATGGAACGTGAACGGGGGTCGGATGGTGGGTCGGAACGTGAACGTGGGTTGGAGGTTGGGTCGGAACGGGGGTCGGAACGTAGATACGCAATGCATTGCGTATCTACCACCCCATCAAACCCATCCAATCCATCCACCCCATCAAACCCATCCACAACCCCACCATCAACTACCCAATCCGGGACCAAAAACAAATTTGGCCCACAATCCAAAAATTTGGCATCCATCATCCGTGGATTTAAAATTGGTGTTACCAAATCTGCACGGCAAATAAATCCGGATTTTGGATGGCAACCACTGTATCATGACCATATCATTCGGAACAATATTGAATATGACAGGATTACAACATATATAAATAACAATCCGTTGAAATGGAAAAACGATAAATTTTATTCCTGACAAATGAAATACAACAAAAAATAAACAGAATACCGTCGTTTTTATGCAATTAACAGGGTAATGCTCTATACCGGCAAAATTCATGTTCTGGAGAATAAAAAATCATGAACATCCCTACCCCTTTTTGCCATTCACTGGTATAATTATTAATATTTGAATTCGAAATCTGTGGGGATAATTAACGCAAGCGGATCTGCAAAGACTAACCTGCAGACGGAACCGGTTCCAAAATCATAAAACAATCAAAACATCCCCTCCCCCTTTTTGTTACTACAGGATATTCACCCATAGCAACACCTATGCCTGAGACATTTGCAGTGCCAACCACGGAGAAATCCATTGCTGTGCTTCCGTTTACCCACATGGGGCGGGGAGAAGAAAATGAATTTTTCTGCGATGGCATTACCGAGGAAATCATCAACGCGCTGGCACAGATCCGGAACCTTCGGGTAACCTCGCGCACTTCTTCCTTTTATTTTAAAGGCAAAAACATTCCGCTGAAGGATATTGCCCGGCAGCTCAACGTAACCACCATTTTGGAAGGCAGCGTGCGCATGGCTGCCGGCAAGGTGCGCATCACAGCGCAGTTAATCGATGCCCGCACCGACTCGCATTTCTGGTCGGAAACATGGGAACGACAGATGGAAAACATTTTTGAGATACAGGACGAGGTCAGCCTGAAGATTGCCGATAAGCTCCGGGAACATCAGGGACATATAGAGTTTGCCGACCACCTGGTGCCCAGGCCAACGCAAAATCTTACTGCCTATGCCCTCTACCTCGAGGCGCGTTACCATTTCAACAAATGGAACCCGGCAGATGTGGAAAAAGCCATCACACTTTTTGAAAAAGCGCTTTCGCTTGATGCGCAATATACTGAAGCCTGCGTGGGACTGGCCGATGCCTATAGTTTTATGGCTACTACCGAGTCGATGCCCCGTGAGGAGGCCTGGGAAAAATCCATTACCTACACAGAGCAGGCCTACAGATTAAACCCGGAAAATGCCGGCGTACATTATTTGCTGGCCAACAAAGCTTTTTTTACGGCATGCAACTATGCTGATTCTTTCCGGCACATACAGCGATCGCTGGAGCTTAAACCCACCTACCCAGAGGCGCTGCAATTTATGGCCTTTTTATATATGCTCTCCGACGAAATGGAGCGGGCACATGATTACCTTCAACTGGCACTGGGTACAGACCCCATGAACAGGGAAACACAATTTTTTAAAGCCTATTATCTTTACCGTTCAGAACGGTATGCGGAGGCGCGGGAAGCAATTGTTAAATTGCTTGAAGAAAACCCTGAGAACATGCCTGCCTTTGTGGTTAATAGCTATTGCCTGCTCAAAACAGGCCAATATGATGAAGTGCGGCAACAGGTGCAAAATGCACCAACTTCCATTGCTATTCCCGATGAAATGCTGGGCATCAAATGCCTGGCCGCCATCATGCAGGGAAATGATGAAGCTTCGCCATTGCTGGAACAATTAAAAGAAGCGGCAAGCACGCCCACAGCTTTTGTGGCACACTCCTATCTTTTTATGGCATATGCAAACCTTAAACAGGCTGATGAAGCCTTCAACTGGTTACATAAAGCCTTGCAGATGAAATCATCCGTATTGCTGCTATCCTTCTCTGATCCGCTTACACGGCCGGTGCAGCACGATGCCCGGTACAAGGAGCATCAAAAGGCATTGTATAACAAAAAGGTCTCCATCAAAAAGAAACAACCCAATTCATCTGCCTTTCCGCGCAAGCGGATGAAAGAATATGCAGAAAAGATAAGCCTGCACCTGGAAAACGAAAAGCCCTACCTCAACCCTGCCCTCACGCTGCGGGAACTGGCGGGACAGATAGACATCCATCCCAATCAGCTCTCATGGCTGCTGAATGAGCATTTTGGTAAAAAATTCAATTCGTTTATCAACGGGTACCGTGTGGCTTATTTTCAGAAGCTCGCCGCCCTGCCCGAGAATGATAAAATATCTATTATAGGAT
>JBEPYD010000021.1:0-22471 GCA_041641575.1 Bacteroidales bacterium | reverse complement strand
CATTCTGATATTACCGTCATTGGCGACTGCGCCAACAGCGACACCATTTTCCGTACATGGAACGTGTGGGATGTGGCAGGTAATATTGCAACGCATGTACAAATCATTATCCGGCAGGATACTGTGGCCCCCACTGTAGTTCCTCAGGATATCACCATTTACCTGGATGATGTTACGGGTGAAGCCACCATTACCGCTGCTGATATTGATAATGGCAGCAGTGATATTTGCGGTACGGTAACACTTGCTGCATCGCAAACTACTTTTACCTGCGACGATCTTGGTGAAAATGAAGTTATCCTTACCGTAACGGATGAATGCGGAAATGTGGCAACGGATACAGCTATTGTTACCGTGGAATATACCACCACCCCGGCAGTAACCTTATCACCCGCAGTTGATACAATTTGCAATGGTGAAAATATCAACCTCAACATAACAGGTAATTCACCTGTTACCGGTTTCCGCTGGTCAGTGAACCTGCACGACAGCATTGTGATGTCAGGTGCACAATCGGGCAGCAGCACTGATCCACTCAACATTACCGAAACGTTGACCTTAAGTGATGATACAGCCCGTCTGGCTATCTTCACTATTATTCCGGAAATATTTGGCGGCACGTGCGACCTGCAAGCTGAAACCATTGAGGTATGGGTCAATCCGGATCCGATGATTAATACCACGCCCATCCTGGATACCATTTGCGATGGTGCCAACACCAAAATTGCTGTTAACCAGACTTCATGGGGCAAATTCCCCATCTATTTTGATTATTATGCCGTACCTGAGTACCCGGATTCCGTTTCCGGCTACACACCTGAACTTTCTCCTGTAACTGGGCTGACCATGCCTATGATTATTGATGAAACGATTTTTAATGAGAGTGATACCATACAGTGCATCAGTTACATTGTAACTCCTTATTTCTTGAATTCAGATGGCACCAAACAATGTACAGGGACTGCCGATACCATCATGATTTATGTTGATCCTACGCCTACGGTAGAACCCGGAGGTATACCTGCTGAAGACACCATCTGCAACAATGGAATAACCGATATTTACATGAAAATTGGCTCGCCTTCACTGAATGAGATACGCTTTGCTTATTTTTCTTACCCGGACAGCGTAGGATATATTTCCGGCAACACTGAAAACTTAAGTGTACCAGATAGCTCATTTATAAGAGACACGCTTGTAAACACTTCTGATTACGCGCAGAAAGTAACCTATGAAATCACACCATTTGAAGTAACAGATGATCCTTGCTATGGTACAAGTATCGTTTCTGATGTTTGGGTAGAACCTACCCCCAAAGTAGCGGGTGCTCCACAGGCAGATACCTTGTGCAACCTGGACATGGCCGGCGTACGAATTACCTCGCCCACACATTCGCGCGGGGCCCTGAAGTTTGATTACACCTACCTGGTGGATAACCCCGGCGATGTTACCATTGGCTATGCCGGAGATACCACGGAACGGAATAAAAATGAACTCATTGCGGATACCCTCATCAATAATTCTGATACAGCACAGCGCATCCGCATTGTTATTACACCTTATATCAAGCATGGCAGTGTGGCCTCTTGCGGGGGTATAAACGATACGGTTACCTTATGGATTGAACCACAACCCAAACAAACCCTCACCTCCTTAGCCGACACCATTTGCTCCGGTGAAGCCGTGGATATCACACTGAATTCCGTAACCAAACCCACCCGGCCGGTGCAGTTTATGTATCACTCTTACGCTGTGAACACGAATACGGTAAACGGAGTTGAAAGTGGCATTTCCGGACTTGGCATTGGCGATAAAATAACAGATGTACTGGTAAATACCACCGACGTGGCACAGGAAGTTCATTTTGTGATCACCCCATATACCCGCGAAGCCGGCAGTGAAAATGTAAAATGCACAGGCGTATCCGATACCATAAAAATATGGGTAGAGCCGGTTGCACGTGTTTCTGCCGTTCCGGATACTTCCGTGGTTTGCACGGATGAGCGGGTATCCATTACGCTGAACTCGCCCACCATAGGTACAAATCCGGTACAGATGCGCTACACGGTAGACGCACCTGCCGGTGTTACCGTATTTTCCGGAACGCAAACAGGCCTGAGTGCAGGATTTATCATTACTGATTCCATTGTAAATACCACGAACGCTGCTCAGCTGGTGAAATTCATTGTAACACCCTATACCACCAATGCCGGCGGAACCGAAAAATGTACAGGGGTAAATGATACGGCGTATGTATGGGTTGAACCTGTGCTGCGCGCCGTTCTGCAGGCCGATACCATCTGCAATACCGGAACCACCAATCTTATATTGAATGCTCCCGTCACCACACACCAGGATCTGTATTTCCGGTACACCATTGATCCTGTAAATCCGGGCGATGTAAATGTAGTGGTGAAGGGCGCGCAGACAGACCTTCCAGAAGGATTTGTAATTGCCGACTCCATTAATAACCTTACCGATACCACTCAGCAGGTAAGGTTCCTGGTTACCACCTATGTAAAAGATGAATTTGGAGTGGAAAAATGCAACAGCGCCCCCGATACCTTTACCGTGTGGGTAGAGCCAGAAGTTAAAATTGAAGTTCTACCCCTGGTGGATACCCTTTGCAACAATGGCATTGCCGAAATAGATATCAGCAGCGTAACCCGCTCATTGCATGGTGTAGGGGTCATCTACCAGGCTATCCCAAACCAATCAGATGATGTTGATATCTTCCGATTAGCGAATGATACCCTTTGGCCCGGAGAAAGCATTCGCGACAGCATCATTAACCTCTCTAACCAGGTGCAGGAAGTTACCTATCTTATATTCCCAAGACTTCGCGGCGCTGATGGAAGTTTGAAATGTGCTGGTGATCCCCATACCGTAATCATAAAGGTTAATCCCACACCGGCTCTAACGGTGAATATACCGGACACCATTGCCTGCCATGATGAGGAAATTACCTTTGGCATTACCACGCCGGTAATCAGTACTACAGGAACGCTGGTGTATGAGCTTGAAACAAATTTCTTAGCCGGAGCTGTTTCCGGTGTTAGTCCTGATGGCATCTACAACATTACAAATTTTACAGATAACCTCGTGAACCTTACCGATTCACTACAGGTAATCACCTACCGTTTTACGCCATTTATCCAGAACCCGAAAACCGGACAATTACGGTGCGAAGGTGGCAGAGATACCCTGATAACCATTTACCTGAACCCACGGCCAGTTATCAATATTGTTGCATCGAATGACACGCTTTGTTTTGATGAAGGAGTGACCATTGATGTTTCCAGCCTCAACGGTACTTTGGCCGGTGGCAACTGGCGGTACAGGGTAACTGCTGTACCCAGCAACACCAATGGCCTTTCAGGATATGCTGATGACGACAACCGCAGCGAAGGGATTTTTACCCAAAATATTATAAACACTTCTACCAGTCTGCGCTGGATTGATTATACCTTTACCCCGTATATCAAAGATCCTTCCGGCGGCATTTTGGAATGTGGAAACGGAATGGATACTACCATACGTATTTACATTAACCCACAACCCATGGTGGAAGTGGAATTGTTGCCCGATACCATCATTTGTCACGATGAGGATATCCTGTTCAATGTATCAAAGATAAACAGCAGCCATACCGGAACATGGCGGTACGATGTATCGGTAAATGTATCCGATGCTGCTGCAGTAAGTGGTTTTACCACACCGAATGACATTACCGGCGTTTTTGAACAAAACAACCTCATCAACAATTCAGACACCATTCAGTGGATCGAGTACACGTTCAGCCCCTGGTTTAAAAACCCGCATGCTGCCGCAGCCAGCTGCCGCAACGGCAAAGATACAACCATCAGGATTTACCTGAATCCACGGGCAAATATTCAGATTGAAGCCATTCCGGATACCGTTGTTTGTTTTGATGAAGGCATTCAGTTCGACATCACACAACTGACCCGTGGAAACTTTGGACAGTGGATGTATGATGTAACCGTAAATGTATCTGATACTGACAGCCTGCAAGGCTTTACTGCACCTACCGGCAGTTCTGCCAGCTTCTTTGATCAGTTGGGCCTTACCAATGTTTCTGATACTGTACAATGGATCAGCTACACGTTCACAGCACATATTTTAAATCCGGGTGGCCGGGCTATTGACTGCGGAAACGGGGTTGATACTACCATCACCATCTATGTGAACCCGCAGCCTAAGCTAAATGCATCTGTATTGCCCGATACCATTATCTGCTTTGATGAAGACCTGGACTTTACCATTGATAAAATAACCCGGGGTGTAATCGGCACATGGATTTATGATGTTACCTTAACCGTTTCTGATACCACGGCAGTTGAAGGCTTTACCACCGGCCCTGATTTCACAGATCTCACCTTCCTGCAAACAGAACTGATCAACAATTCCAATGTTCTGCAATGGGTGGAATATACCTTCACCCCGCGCATTAAAAATCCGCGCGCCAACCGGGATTACTGTAGCAATGGCATTGGACGTACCATTCGTATTTACATAAACCCACAGGCCGTTGTGGATGTGGAAGCCATTTACGATACCATTTGCTTTGATGAAGGAACCTCATTCCATATTGGTACGGTAAACAGCCTGGTAGAAGGTACCTGGGTATATGATATTTTGATAGAAGGGGCTTCTGACCTTGCTGCCATCGATAATGAATCTGCCGCTTTAAACCAGACCGGAACTGTTTATCTTCAAAACCTGGTAAATAATTCCAATACCCTGCAGTGGATAGAATATCGGATTGCGCCACACATTATGAATGTTGGCAACCGCCCGGCAGATTGCCACAACGGACAGGATACCCTTATCCGGATATACGTCAATCCGCAACCGGCCATTGAAGTGGATGCCGAAAACGACACCATTTGTTTTGATGAAGGTGCCACGCTGAATATTACCAGCCTCAATCCTGAGGTTACGGGCACCTGGGTGTACCATATTGACTACACCGTTTCTGATCCTGCTTTTGTAAGTGGCATGGCTGTACTTAATGATGAAACCAACAATGTTTCTTTCCAGGATGTGGTAAATTCTTCGAACAGTGTACAATGGATCGAATATGTTTTAACGCCCTCAATAAAAAATCCACGCAGCGGTGTTACCTATTGCGCCAATGGAATTTCTGATACGGTGCGTTTTTATATCAACCCACAGGCAAAAATTACCATCCAGTTGCCAGATACCATCTATTGTAACGAAGCACCATATACCATAGATATCGGCACACCCGTAACAACAACAGGAACCGTGGTTTACGACCTGGTAGCAAATGTTTCCGGAGGACCCGGAGCCGTATCCGGCTTCACGCCTACGGTAAATGACCAGGGCATCGTGAACTTACCGAACACCCTTATCAACAACACGGACACTGTACAAACGGTAACCTACACATTTGTGCCAAAGATTATGAATCCGCGGGCCAACCTTACATACTGCGGCAATGGTATAGATACCAGTATTACCATTTACATTCTGCCTACCCTGATTGCAGAAGCTACCAGCGATACAGTTTGGGGCGGATGGAATATCACATGTTTTGGCCGAACAGAAGCCAACATAAATTTACAGGTGAATGGTGGTTATGTTTCTTTCCCCTGGTATAATCAGGATAATGCTGGATATAACTGGTCTACAGGATCTACTAACCGCAACCTTACCAACCTTGGGGCTGGCGAATACCATGTTTCTGTAGTTGATGCCAACGGCTGTCTGGCCTATGATACCATTGACATTACCGAGCCGGATGACCTGATTGTAACCATTAACCTGATGGATACCGTAACCTGTTTTGAAACTACAGACGGATCGCTGGATATTGATATTACAGGCGGAACGCCATCTTATGGATATACCATTAATTGGGAAGGTCCGAATCAGTATAAATCAAATGATACGGCCATTTACAATTTAATTACAGGTAATTATACTGTTACAGTAAGAGACACCAATCAATGTGAGGATGCCAAAAGCGAAGAGCTGGCGCCACCTGAATTTGATATTTCCGTAACAGCCCTCAACATATGCGATTACAATGTGAGTAGCCATGGGAATTCCAACGGTATTATCAGTATGCTGGCCACGCGTTTACCCGATACCAATTTCAAGTTTATAATTGAAGACCCGCTTGGAACAGAAACAGAGCAGCCGCTAACACCCGGAGGTAATTTTTACCTGGATGCACAGGCTGGCAAATACCATGTAAGTCTGATAGATACTGAAGATGAATGTACGCTAAGGGATTCCATTACGCTGACGGAACCCGATCCACTTGCACTGGAGAGCGAGCTATCCCTGTTTGCCGACACCTTTAATGTAAGTTGTCCGGCTGCAACAGACGGAACAGCCATTACCAATCCTGAAGGAGGTACCGGAAATTATGTTTACGAATGGCATGCTGCAACAGATATGGGAACTTTACTCAGCAGTACAAATATATTACAGGATATTGGTGGTGGTTCATACATCATAGAAGTAAAAGATGTTTGTCCTTCCATTTACATTGATGAAGGCGGCAATTTTGTTGATACCATTTATGAGGATGTCATTACAGATACCATCTATATGCTCGCTCCTCCGGCTCCACAGCTAAATGAAGTGCTTTCTGATTTCAATGGCGTAAATATTTCGTGTTTTGGAGAAGCCAACGGAAGCATCACCGTGGATGTAACTGGCGGATATGGTGACAATACATACATGTGGACAACAACAGATGGCTCCGGGTTATCAGCAGGTGTTCCTAATCAAAGCGGACTTACCGCGGGCACGTATACCTTATCACTCAATTATGGTGTCAACGGATCATGTACTGATGTGTGGGATATTGCATTAGTTGAACCAGATGCCCTGGTGCAGAATGCAGTGCTTTCAGATTATCATACCTATAATATTTCCTGCTTTAATGGCAGAGATGGTTTTATCAACCCACAGATTACTGGTGGCACAGCAGATTACACTTATTCATGGGAAACAGCTAATGGCGCAGGGATTACACCGGGTGACTCCATACAGGATCAGCTGGCTGCAGGAGAATACGTACTTATGCTTACAGATGCAAACAATTGCACCAGTCAGTGGAACTACACCTTAACAGCCCCTGAAAAACTTGGCGTTACTATTGATGCCACCCAGGTAACCTGTAGTGGACCAGCCGATGGAACCGCCATGGCAGTGGTTACCGGCGGCGTACCCGGATACGAATACAACTGGAGCACCGGAGACACTACAGCCAGCCTAAACGGATTACCTGTAGGGCTTTACAACCTGGTAATTTATGATGAAAATGGTTGTATTGCCAGCGCCTCAGTATCTTTGGAAAATCCGGATAACATACGCCTCTTCCCTGAAATTGAAAATGCCATTACCTGTTATGGAAATACTGACGGACAGATCAGAATTGATATACAGGGAGGCGAAGACCCTTACATCATACAATGGAATACCGGTGCCACCACAGATCGGATTGCCAATATTGGTGCCGGCGATTATACGGTAAGGGTTATTGATGATCTGGAATGCGAAAAAACAGACACCATTACTATTACTCAGCCTGCACCGCTCAACATAGCGCATACAATAACAGATGTAAACTGTTTTGGCGATAATGACGGAACCATATCCATTGAACCTTTCGGTGGCACTGAACCATACCGCATTTTCTGGCCGGACACCTTGCTGGCCGATGGGAACCGGAACATCAGCGGGCTATATGCAGGTGTGTATCCGCTGCGCATTGAAGATATAAACGAATGCAGGAATGATACAAGCCTTACTATTGAGCAGCCTGAAAAAGTGGAATTCAACGCCATAAAAGTATTCCCCTACTGTCCTGATTCTGACGACGGCAGTATTGAACTGGATATTACCGGTGGCACAGAACCTTACAACTGGAGCTGGAAATATGAAAACGAACAATTTGGTTTCAACCAACTGTTTCTTGAAGATCTTTATGAAGGATTTTATATTGTGGAAATGCTTGATGGCAACAATTGTGAGAATGCAGATACCATTCATCTTCCAACCCGCAGCTCAAACTGTTTGTTTATACCTTCTGCCTTTACACCCAACAGCGACGGATTTAATGATGTATGGGAGATTACTGTGGATGAAGGCATTACCCAAAGAAGAATGTATGACCTCTATCCTGAGGCGGTAGTTGAGATTTATAACCGGTGGGGCCAGTTGCTGTTCAAATCAGAACCCGGTTATATTGAAGAATGGGATGGCACTTACAACGGAAAAGAACTTCCGATGGATTCATACCATTTTGTTATTGACCTTAACAATGATTCCAAGCCTTTGACAGGCAACATCACCATTGTTCGATAAAAATATTTATTTTTGACCCTGTTGCACATTTCCTGATCGGAACATGACGAGAACCCTTACCATAGCCTTTTGCCTGATACTCTTCACACAGTATGCGATTTCACAGCAGCAACCGTTGTTCAGTCAGTATATGATGAATGGCTATATTTTTAATCCGGCCATGGCAGGGGCAGATGGTTATACATCAGTAAATTTAACTGCCCGGCAACAGTGGATAGGCTTTGTGAATGCACCCAGCACCCAGTCGCTCAGCTTCCAGACCCGTTTAATGAAGCGGCAGTATATGATTAAGTCAAATCCTTTAAAAAATAACAGGTTTATCCCTGCCCGTGATGGCCGGGTAGGTCTGGGTGGATTTGTTTACAACGATAAAAACGGGCTGATAGACCGTACAGGAATTCAACTTAGCTATGCTTACCATATCTATCTCCGTCGTTCGCAGTTATCGTTCGGGCTTTCTGCTTCCGCTTTTCAGATAAAAATCAACCGGGAAGGTATTTCGCTGCTTCGCCCGGATGATCCGGTAATCAACAGCGGACTGGACCAGGCAGCCATTGTTCCTGATGCCAGCATGGGCGTGTACCTGCTCAACAGGAATTACTATGCAGGCCTTTCGGCCACACAGCTTTTTCAGTCGCCCATAAAATTTGGGGGCAATGCCTACAGTGAATATAAGCTGCAACGGCATTATTACATCACGGGTGGATATGCGTTTCCGATGAAAAATGATTATGAATTTGAACCCTCAGTGCTGGTTCAGGCTTCAGAGCAACTCATCTTCCAGGCTGATGTTACTGCAAAAATTTATTATAAGGATGAGTACTGGGCCGGACTTTCATGGAGAACAAGCGGAGCCGCAGTTTTGCTGGCAGGCGCGCGCTTCAACAAGTTTTACATTGGCTATGCGTTTGATTATAACTTTAGCAACATACGCAAACACAGCTTCGGATCGCATGAATTATTGCTTGCATTAAAAATTGGCGATGATGCACGGCGCTGGCGTTGGCTCAACAGGTATTAAACATGCTTATTGACCCATCCTGTAATGGCATTCACAACTTTTTCTTCCTGCTCAATAAAACCAATATGCCCGGAATGATCAAGTATTTCGAAGGTAATTTGCGGGCTGATCTCCTTTACTTTAGGAAAAACCGTATCAAAGTCAATATGGTTGTCCCTCTTGCCCAGAAACCATAAGCAAGGTATATTGGAATGCTTTAAGATGTTGGTTCTGTCGGGTCGGTCTTTCATTCCACGTAAAACAGAAATAATTCCTTCGCTGCTGTTGGTGGTAGCCTGATGTTTTATTATTTCCACCTGTTCATGCAATTTCTCCAGGTTATCATCAGCGAACATTTTGGGAATGCTTGAATTAATGAGCAATTCCTTCTTCTCCTCCTCCAGCATCTTTATTTCTCTGTCGCGGTTGTTCCTCTTTTCATCCGTATCGGCAAAGGGAGCAGAATGTACAAGTGAAAACCCTTTGATGAGCGTGGGAAATTTTTCTATAAAAGCAAGTGTGGCATATCCACCCATGGAATGACCAAATAAGAAACACGAAGATATTCCAAGATGATCGAGCACCTCTTTTATGGAATCTGCCATTAGATCCATTTTTCCGGATGGCAGAATGGGTTCAGAACCGCCGTGCCCGGGAAGATCAATGCGGATAACCCGATAATTTTTTGAAAGCTGGTGTGCGAGCTGGTCCCATACTTTAAGGGTTTCCAGGTAGCCATGCAGGAATACCAGTGGCGTACCTTCTCCTTCATCTTTAAATTGCACTGTTTTATTCAGCAGGGTGGTAATTTGAGTCATGGTTTTATTTGTTATACCCTTTGATTCATTATTTGTTCAATCTCTTCGCTGTCCAGGGGTAACTCCCCCATAAGGTCAGTATTTCCATCTTCTGTAATCAATATATTATTTTCCAGTCGTATTCCGGTAGCTTCTTCCCTGATGTAAATGCCGGGTTCGCAGGTAAGCACCATGCCGGGTTGCAATTTTAAATCGCGGCTGCCCGGATCATGCACATCAAGGCCCATAAAATGCGAAATACCATGCATGAAATATTTAAAAAATAAAGGATTTTCGGGGTCCTGTTTTTTCAGATCGGCAAGTGAATAAAGTCCTAAATTCACATGCTCCCGCTCCCATAAACCGATTACCTCTTTTTGGACTTCATTAATGGAAATACCCGGTTTCAGCATTTCTTTGGCCTGCTTAAAAACATCAAGTGTCGCATTATAGAGCTGGCGTTGCCGTGGTGTATATTTCCCGTTTACAGGCAGTGTGCGTGAACAATCAGAGGCATAATTTGAAAATTCCGCTCCAAAATCCATTAAAAGCAGTTCTCCATCTGCGCATGTGCCGTTGTTTTTGGTATAGTGAAGCGTGCAGGCATTTAATCCAGAGGCTATAATAGGTGCAAAAGCATGTCCGGTAGCACCCTTAAGTGTAAACGCATAGGTAAGATAGGCCTCTATTTCTTTCTCACGCATACCTGGTTTTACTTGTGGGAGTAGTTCACGAAAAGTACTGTTTGTAATGGAAATTGCATTACGAATAAGCGCCATTTCTTCCATTTCTTTCATCATTCGCAAGCGGCAAATAAGCGGATGAAGGTTGTTGAAGTGATGATTGGGATGCTTGTATTTTAAACGTGCAAAAGTATTTTCACGGTTGCTGATAAGGCATACCATGGTATCCATATGCATCTCTTCATCAAAAAATACCGTGGTAATATCTTTGGCAAAAGAAGTAAACAGCGATTGAAATTCTTCTATGGGGTATACCTCTTCAATACCTGTAAGTTCTGATGCTTCATCAAATCCGGGAATACTTCCGTTCCATGTCTCAAATTTCTGATCAGCTTCTCTTAAAAACAAGAATGTTTCAACATCTTTAATACCAGTCCCTTTTCTGATTAACAAGGCGGATTTAGGTTCATCTAAGCCCGTAAGATAGTAAAAGTCGGAGCTTTGCCGGTAAGGAAAGAACTGGTCGCCATTGCGGGGCATTTCATCATTTGCCAGCAAGGCAACAATTGAATGATCAGGAAGCTGGTCATACAGTTTTTCCCGGTTTTTAGTCGCCAGTTGTGCAATATTTATGTTGCTATACTCATTTATATGATTCACAGAAGTTAAAATTTCATTCTTCATACCATTTTTTTCTTTTACAGGCCTCGTTTGGCATTTTTAATACCCTAAAAAACCTGAATACCTTAGACTGAATAAAAATTAGGGTTTTATGCCTAATAAGTTGTGCAAATAAAGCTTAGTTATAGCAATAGTGCATTAAATTTGGCATTCTATATCTTATTATGCTTTTCAATAAAATTTAAATACCTATTTATGAGTCACTTTTTGAATTCCTCAATCGGGAAAAAGTTAATTATGTCACTCGCCGGAATATTCCTGCTTTCATTCCTGGTAGTGCATTTGGGTATTAACCTTACCCTCATCCTTTTTGAATCCAACGAGCCTTTTAACCAGGCAGCTCACTTTATGGGAACAAATGTTGTCATCAAAGTGTTCGAAGTTGTTCTTTTTGGAGGCTTCCTTGTACATATCATCTATGGCATCATTATTCAGATGCAAAATTGGCTGGCACGCGGAAAGGGTTATAAAAAAGCCAACCACTCCCAGACATCCTTCTTTTCCAAGTACATGATCCATACGGCATTTATTGTTCTTGCATTCCTTGTAATTCACCTTATGGATTTTTATATCAAAGCTAAATTCCTTGGTGAAGTGGATGATGTTACCCTGTCAAATGGCGAAGTGGTGCATAACCTCGGCGTACTTGTAACTGAAAAATTCCAGATAGGAGGTTATGTAATTTTTTATGTGGTAGCCATTCTATTTTTAGGTTTTCACCTGCACCATGGATTTCAGTCTGCATTTAAAACCCTGGGGCTTGATCATAAAACCTACACTCCATTTATTGTAAACCTGGGGCTGATCTACACCATTGTAGTCTGCGCAGGCTTTATTCTTATTCCCCTCATCATTTATTTTAGATAAAAAAGCAAACAACACAATATGGCAAAGTTAGAATCAAAAATTCCGGAAGGCCCTTTGGCCGAAAAATGGACAAATTATAAATCAAAACAACGCCTGGTAAACCCTGCAAATAAAAGAAAGCTTGATGTAATTGTAGTTGGAACCGGCCTTGCAGGAGCTTCTGCAGCCGCCAGTTTAGCTGAAATGGGTTTTAAAGTCAAAGCATTTTGTTACCAGGACAGCCCGCGCCGCGCGCACAGTATTGCAGCACAGGGAGGTATAAATGCTGCCAAAAATTACCAAAACGACGGCGACAGCGTATACCGGCTCTTTTATGACACCATTAAAGGGGGCGATTACCGTGCCCGGGAATCAAATGTTTACCGCCTTGCTGAAGTAAGCAACAGCATTATAGACCAGTGTGTGGCACAGGGCGTACCTTTTGCCCGTGAATATGGCGGACTTCTGGACAACCGCTCCTTTGGTGGCGCCCAGGTATCGCGTACATTTTATGCCCGCGGACAAACCGGACAACAGCTCCTCTTAGGCGCTTACAGTGCACTTTCTCGTCAGATCGACAAAAAAAATGTTGAAATGTTTACCCGTCAGGAAATGCTTGACGTGGTACTTATTGATGGAAAGGCAAGGGGAATCATTACCCGTAACCTGATAACAGGTAAAATTGAACGTTTTTCTGCCCATGCTGTTGTAATCGCATCAGGAGGGTACGGGAATGCATTTTTCCTTTCTACCAATGCCATGGGATCCAACGGCAGCGCCGCCTGGCAGATATACAAGAAAGGCGCCATGTTTGCCAACCCTTCATTTGTACAGATACACCCTACCTGCATCCCGGTACACGGGAAATTCCAGAGTAAGCTTACGCTGATGAGTGAAAGTTTGCGTAACGACGGACGTATCTGGGTGCCGAAAAAGAAAGAGGATGCAGAAGCTATCCGTGAAGGAAAACTCAAACCCACAGAGCTTAAAGAGGAAGACCGCGATTATTACCTGGAGCGCCGTTATCCGGCATTTGGGAACCTGGTGCCCCGCGATGTGGCCTCCCGCGCTGCTAAAGAACGCTGCGATGCCGGGTTTGGCGTAGGTACTGGTCTTGCCGTTTACCTCGATTTTGCCGATGCCATAGAACGTTTGGGCAAAAGTGTGGTGGAGCAACGCTACGGAAACCTCTTCCAGATGTACGAAAAAATTACAGACGATAACCCATATGAAACACCCATGATGATTTATCCGGCCATCCACTATACAATGGGAGGCACATGGGTTGATTACGAATTAATGACCACCGTACCCGGGTTATTCTCCATAGGGGAATCAAACTTCTCTGACCATGGCGCCAACCGCCTCGGTGCCTCTGCTCTGATGCAAGGCCTTGCGGATGGTTATTTTGTGCTTCCGTATACCATTCAGAACTATCTCTCTGATGAGATTATGACCCCCCGGTTCAGTACTGAAACAAAGGAATTTGAAGAAGCAGAAAAAGCAGTTACCGATAAACTAAATAAGCTCATGGCCATTAAAGGCAGCCAGTCGGTAGATGCCTTGCACAGGAAGTTCGGGCTGCTGCTTTGGGACCTGGTGGGTATGGCAAGAAATAAAAAAGACCTTGAAAAAGCAGTAAAACAATTTGCCGAATTGCGCGAGGAATTTTGGAAAGATGTACGGATTACCGGAACGCAGGATGAGCTTAACCCGGAACTGGAGAAAGCAAGCCGGGTGGCAGATTTTATTGAAATAGGAGAATTAATGGCACGTGATGCCCTGATGCGTGAAGAATCATGTGGCGGGCATTTCCGTGAGGAATACCAGAGCGAAGAAGGCGAAGCCCTAAGGCGTGACGATGAATTCATGTTTGTGGGAGCATGGCAGTACAAAGGCCCGGGAATGGAGCCTGAATTGCACAAAGAGCCCCTGAATTATGAATTTGTGAAGGTGCAGACACGGAATTATAAGAAGTAACATTAAAAAACAGACAAAATGGATTTAACATTAAAAATATGGCGTCAGGAAAACGCCCAGACAAAAGGTAAATTTGTTACCTATGAAATAAAAGATATTTCGCCGGAGGCATCCTTCCTGGAAATGCTGGATATTCTAAATCAACAGCTGATTGATAAAATTGAAAAGCCTATCTGCTTTGACCATGATTGCCGCGAAGGTATCTGTGGCGCTTGCGGGCTCTATATCAACGGCCGTCCGCATGGACCAGACACTGCCATTACTACCTGTCAGTTACACATGCGTAAATTTAAAGATGGAGACACCATTGTAATTGAACCCTGGCGTGCCAAACCATTTCCAATTATCAAGGACCTGGTGGTAGACCGCACCGCATTTGATGAAATCATTCAGGCAGGAGGATATGTTTCTGTAAATACCGGTGGTGTGCCGGATGCAAATGCCATTCCTGTAAAGAAAGAAAATGCTGAAATAGCCATGGATGCCGCTGCTTGTATTGGTTGTGGTGCCTGTGTGGCCGCCTGCAAAAATGCTTCGGCCATGTTGTTTGTTTCTGCCAAGGTATCGCAACTTTCTTTGTTGCCACAGGGACGCGTGGAAGCAAAAGAACGTGTGAGCCGCATGGTAAAGGAAATGGATTCACTGGGTTTTGGAAATTGCACCAACACCGGTGCATGTGAAGCTGAATGCCCGAAAGAAATTAAGCTTACACATATTTCCCGTCTGAACAGGGAATATTTTGCAGCAAAATTATTTTAATCTTCAACAGACCGTTTGATAAATACCGGCTCTTGTAAAAAGGAGCCGGTTTTTTTATGCAGAAAAATTAAAAATCCATCTGAAAAGATGATTACCCGCGTCGCTGTTGGAAAAAAGGCATGGGATTTAGAGTACATTAGGTCAACAATCATTTACCGGAACCCTTCTTCAATTTTTATTCAGGATGCTGCTGATAATATGATGATTAGATAGTTTCATGCAAAGTGGGCAAAGATGAAACCGCAAAGAACGGTAAAGCAATCTACAACGGATGTGGTATTAAATAACAACACCATATCATTTTTAACTACCATTTTCAGGACGGGCTTTCAGCCCTTAATTCCGGGATTTTTAATTTCACAGGGCTTACGCCCTGTGCTTTAATATGATTGCCTTCCAGGCAATGTATGTGGTTCCGAATTCACCCTGCATCCTGCCGCAATTTTGTAACGTGTGGCAGTTATTCAGGATTTTTGCTAACCATCGACATCCGAAGCTTTATGCGCAGGTGGGTTTTGGATCGCGAAGCTTTAGGCAAGGTTGAGCAATCATCAGCCTAAGTCTTTCATAGGTGGATATTAATCCCCTGAAGCTCTTGATGCAGGTTCTTTAAAGAAAAATAACTTGTATTTGGGGCAAAAAAAAGCAGGCAATCCAAATTGAATTGCCTGCTTTGTATTTTAATTTAATTCCTGTTACAGCAACGAAAATGCTACGGTTACACCAGACATTACAATGGCTACCATACTCATAAGCTTGATAAGGATGTTCAAACTGGGACCTGAGGTATCTTTAAAAGGATCGCCAACAGTATCGCCAATAACAGCCGCTTTATGGGCAGCCGACCCTTTACCGCCTAAATTACCAGCCTCAATATATTTTTTTGCATTGTCCCACGCACCACCAGCATTGGCCATAAATATAGCCAGTACAAAGCCAGCGCCAAGTCCGCCAATCAACAGACCAATGGTTCCGGCCACGCCGAAGATGAGGCCTACCACTATAGGAGCAAGAATAGCAAGCATAGAAGGCAGGATCATTTCCACCTGTGCACCCTTGGTTGAAATGGCCACACATTTGGCATATTCGGGTTCAGCTTTGCCTTCAAGAATGCCTTTTATTTCGCGGAACTGACGACGAACTTCGTCCACCATTTTACCGGCAGCACGTCCTACAGCATTCATGGTTAATCCGGAAAACATAAAAGCCATCATAGAACCGATAAATATACCTACCAATACGTTGGGATTCATTAAATGCACTTTAAAGTGATTCATATACTCCGTAAGCGTGATGGCATCAAGCTGTTCAGTACTTGTGATGGTAAAGTTATCAGGAAAAACATATTCTGTCCAGTGCGATTCGTTGAACAAGCGCTTGATACCTATTTTTAATTCCTCGATATAAGAGGCAAGCAAGGCAAGTGCTGTTAGTGCAGCTGAACCAATGGCAAATCCTTTTCCTGTGGCAGCAGTGGTATTTCCAAGAGAATCGAGGGCATCAGTACGTTTGCGTACTTCAGGTCCAAGCTCACACATTTCTGCGTTACCGCCCGCATTATCAGCAATAGGGCCATAAGCATCTGTAGCAAGTGTTATTCCAAGCGTGGAAAGCATGCCTACTGCAGCGATACCAATTCCGTAAAGTCCCATAGCCATATTGGAAGGATCGCCGCCCGAAGCAAACATGTAAGAGAATACAATACCCAAAACAATGGCAGTAACCGGAACCACTGTGGATACCATGCCTACACCAATACCGGAAATAATCACGGTGGCTGGTCCTGTATCACTACTTTCAGCTATTTTACGGGTGGGTGAATACTCTTCTGAGGTATAATACTCTGTAGCTTTACCAATTACAATACCTGTAATCAAACCTACAACGATAGCACCAAACACACCCAGTGAATATACTTCCATACCTAATAATTCCGAGGGAGATCCAATTTTCAGCACCTGCAAAATAACAAACGAGAAAACCACAATAAGCACAGAGCTTACATTAACCCCCCGGGCCAGTGATGTTAAAAGATTTTTTTGGGTAGCACCTTCTTTGGTTCGGACCAGGAAGATACCAATAATGGAAAGCACAATACCCACAGCTGCAATAAGCATTGGGGCCAGAACAGCTTTGAACTGTGTTTCCGGATCGGCCATATAAGCCGCTGATCCCAGCGCTGCAGTAGCCAAAATAGAACCGCAATAGGATTCGTACAGGTCAGCACCCATACCGGCCACATCTCCTACGTTATCACCTACATTATCGGCAATGGTAGCTGGGTTACGCGGGTCATCCTCAGGGATATCGGCCTCGACTTTTCCAACCAGGTCCGCACCAACGTCTGCAGCTTTGGTGAAAATACCACCCCCTACCCTGGCAAACAGGGCTTGTGCAGAAGCACCCATACCAAAGGTTAACATAGTGGTGGTTATAATCATCATTTTCTCAGCCTCAGAAGCTTCCTCAACAAAATAGTTCAATACAATGAACCAAAGTGAAATGTCGAGCAAACCCAGACCTACAACTACCAGTCCCATCACAGCGCCACTACGGAAAGCCACACGCAAACCATGGTTTAGCGAATTTTTAGCTGCATTAGCAGTTCTTGCAGAGGCATAAGTAGCCGTTTTCATACCGAAAAAGCCCGCCAGGCCAGAGAAAAAACCACCCGTTAAAAATGCCCCGGGAACCCACGGGTTTTGGAGGTTGAAACCATACGCCAGAACGGCAAACACTCCGGTTAAAATAATAAAAAAGATAAGCACAACTTTGTATTGTTGCCTTAGGTAAGCCATTGCGCCATCACGCACGTGCTGGGCAATTTTTTTCATTAAATCTGTACCTTCACTCTCCCGCATCATTTGCTTGAAGAAATACCAGGCAAAGACAAGGGCCATAATAGAGGCCACTGGAACAATCCAGAATAAAGCATTCGTAATCATGTTAAACTCCTTTTTTGGTTTATAATAATAAAATTATCAATATTTGGTTATTAGACCTGTATAATTTTCAAAACCTGTAATTCTGCTTTGGCAGAGCGTAGAAATAAGTTTAATCCCGATTTTCTTCTCTTTCATAGTAGTTTTTTGCACGTTTATCGCAAAAAAGCGTAAATATAATGAAAAATCTAATTGAGCAAAATGTGGTTGAGAATTTATCCTGCTATAATGATATTTATCATTATTATTTGCTAAAGCCAGAAAATTCCAGTATTTTTTAATTTTAAAAAATGAAATATTGCCAAATCCTTTTACATCAACTTTGTTTATAAAAAGAAGCTCAAGCAAGCTAAAAAAATATGACTGTGGTAATTGAATTATAGAGTTGATGTTGTTATGTCAGGATTAAAGGCCTTACCTCATCCCTTTTACGAGATGCTAAATTCATCACATCCCTTTTAATTCTTTGGTTTTATAACGAATCAAAGGGAAAAATAAATCTCTATTTCGCTATGTAAAGAATAAAATATAAATTTCAACTGATTTTAGAAGTACCACTTAATGATAAAAAGAACACAGCTTATTTATATGCCTCCATATAAATGGATACTTAAAAAACTACTGAAAATAAATGTATAATGTAATGAAGAATTTTTTATTTGTATCCTTGCTGATAATCCTCATGGGATTTAAAATCCATGCCCAGGTAATGTTTGAGCCGGGCTATATTATTACCGAATCCAACGAAATCATAGAGTGTTCCATTAAAAATATGGAGTGGCGTACCAATCCTTCTGAAATAAAAGTAAAAATGCCCGGGGATGCTGAAATAGTTACAAAAGGAATAGAAGACATCAGGGAATTTGGTATAAATGGTAGATCCAGGTATATCAGATCAAGGGTTCAGATAGATAAATCTGGTGAAAACCTAAATGTTATGAGTAATGAAAAAAATCCGGTTTTTCAGGAAGAGCTTGTATTTTTATCTTTTCTTATTGAAGGAAGCGCCTCATTATTCTTATATAAAGAAGTGGGATTAACCCGTTATTTTTACAAAACTGAAGATTCTGAAATAAAACAACTTGTATATAAACAGTATCAGACGTATGACAAATCAGATAAACTAATTGTCAAGACAAATAATCAATTCAGGCAGCAGCTTTTAAATGAGTTTCGCAATCTGAATATACCCGCATCGGATGTTGCAGATCTTCAATACAAAAAAAAGGACCTGATGTCTTTTTTTAAGAAAGTTAATAAAAGAAAAAATGATGAATATGTAGATTATACATCCCGAAGTAAAAAGCCCCTTTTTAACCTTACCTTACGACCGGGAATCAACAGCAGTAATCTGGAAATATGGAATACTGTTAGTGCAAGAGAGAGTGAATTTGACAGGGTTAACAGCATCCGGTTTGGTACAGAAGCTGAAATTATTTTTCCCTTTAACAAAAACAAATGGGGAATTCTGGTAGAACCCACTTATCAATATTACAAAACAGAAAATGTTGAGGAAAATGATAATGTTTCCGGCGGCATGGTTTTATCAAAAGTAAATTATCAGTCTTTTGAACTGCCCTTAGGTGTAAGGCATCATTTCTTTCTAAATAATAATTCACAAATCTTTCTTAATTTTTCTTATGTTTTGGATTTCAGCCATAATTCCTATATCGAATTCAGAAGAAATGATGCTTCTTTGCTGGAAAAACTGGACATTAAACCACAAAGTAACCTGGCCATGGGCTTTGGATATAAGTACAGGGAAAAAATCAGCCTGGAAATGAGGTATTATACCCCAAGAGGTTTATTTAAAGATTACGCGTATTGGAACTCAGACTTTCAAACATTTTCATTTATTATAGGGTGGGCAATATGGTAATACCAAAATTGTTGAGCGTTATCAGCTATTTCAAGTCCATCTATAAATGATGACTTCTGCGTTATGGACAAATACTATTTAGAATATGTAATTGTGCATTATTTTTCCAGAATCAAAAAACAAAACGGAATAAGTATGGGTTACCTTCAGAAAAGCAATGAACCTATAAAGTAAGATGCTGCCCAATTTCATAAAACAAGAAATCAATGCATTCAATGTCTTTACCCATAATGCCAAAAGGCTTATCCTGGCAAATTTGCTCTATGCAATATCATCTCCTTTCCTTATTATTTTTACTTCGGCATTTATCATACGCGTTACGGAAGGCAATAATGTATGGGCCGTAAGTTATAATATTAGCTCATTCACCGGACTTATTTTAGGTTATTTCATTACCGGGTTCTTTTTAAAAAAGAACATTCATCTGAAATTCTTGTTCAGCATTGGTTTATTGTTTACCGTAGTACCTGTTACCCTCCTTATCATATTTTATAACCTGAAGCTTCTGGAGATTCTGATTTATGGTTTGTTTTTTGGAATTGGTGGAGGCATATACTGGTCCTGTCGCAATTTTTTGAGTTACCTGGTTACCAACGACCAGAACAGAAACCTCTTTATGGGTACTGAACAACTTATTGTTATCCTGTGTAATGCCCTGGTTCCGATGCTGTTTGGCACGCTTATCCTGGGCAATGCTTTGAATGATGCCCATAAAATTGAAGTATATAAATACACCTCAATAGTTGTACTTTTTATAAATTCAGTGGCTGCATTTATTGTTATAAAAGGAAAATATCAATCGCCAAAAGTTCAAAAAATATACTCATTCAGATATCCCAAAGTCTGGCATTACCAGAGAGTGCTCACCTTCTTAATTGGTATGATAGACACCGGATTTATGGCGTTACTTGTTTTGTTGATATTAGATTTTGCAGGCGATGAATCAGTACTGGGAAAGATTGAATTCATTTCATCATTTTTTTCTGCCACCACCATTTATACTTTAAGCAGAATTGCCAAACCGCATCATCGGCATAAAATAATGCTTTTTGGAGTTTTACTGATCATAGCAGGTGCATCCGTAGTGTTTTTCTCCCTGCAAAACCAAAACCACCTGTTGGAATGGATAACTTTTTCCTTTGCAGGGATTATATTTTTAAAAATCAGCCATGTAATAGCCCACCCGCTTATACAAACTGCTTTCCGCGCAACTTTTCTAACAAGCATTGACTGCGCCCGCAGGCAGAGTGAGAAAGAAAGCTATCCTTTTCTGGTGGATAATGAGTTTTTCCTGAATTTAGGCCGGCTTTCCGGGTTGCTCTTGTTTATTTTTATTACACAATATTCCGATGATGCATTTTCTTTTAAAAGCTCATTCATCATCATTGGAACAGCGCAATTGATATCGGTTTATCTAATAAGAAAGTTAAATGCATTACATTTGAAATAAAGTAAACATTTGATACGCCATCGAACTTTCCAAGGCTTTCAATTGGGGCCTGACAATGTACATTTACAGATAAAACATCATTCAAATTTCCATCATTAAAATATACCACCATGATTTTTGAACATTTCGCCATTAACGTAAAAGAGCCCAAAGCAGTACGCGACTGGTATTGCACACATCTGGGGATGCAGGTTGCAACTGAAAATCCAGAACCCCCATTTATGATTTTTCTGGCCGACAGCTCGGGCAGAACCGTCTGCGAGCTTTATTACCGCCCCGATAGTCCGCTGCCCGATTACCATCAGGAGCATCATCTGAAGTTTCACTTTGCCTTTGAATCGGAAAATGCCGAAGGAGATAAAAATCGTTTGTTGGAGGCGGGCGCTTCTTTTATCGAGGAGTTAAAACCCGATGCCGGAAGTCATTTGGTAATGCTAAGAGACCCTTGGGGGCTGCCCCTGCAAATTTGCCAGCGAAGTAAAAAGCTGGGTAGCTGATGATCCGGTTAGGCTCTATATTAGCCTAAATAATATTGTAATCTTTCGGTAATCTGGTAGTTTTTGCTGATAAGCTTTCCGGCAGCACCTGAGATTTTGAGCCTTTTATAAACTGAAAATGGCGCATAAAAAAACCCCAACACTTTGTTTTAAAGTATTGGGGTTTTTGTGCAGTCCGTAGGGGAATCGAACCCCTGTTACCAGGATGAAAACCTGGCGTCCTAACCCCTAGACGAACGGACCATTTTGGTTTTTAAAGAACGTTAAATGTTCCTGAAAAGGCGCATTTAAATTATTTAGGACTGCAAAGGTAATAGAAAAAATATTTCTTACAATATTTTTGAAAAAATATTGGCTAAAATATTTAAAAATTTTTTCTTAAGAATATTTTCTTTAAACAGCATTCCATCAAAATGAGCAAGGCAGCTAAGAAATGATTCTTAATGCAACAGGCTGATGTTTATTTTATAACTGAAATTGCCACATGATGTATCCAGGCTGCTCAACATTTTTAACAAATCCAAATCTTTCAAGAAAAGCATTTGACTCATCCATTTCCGGATCTGTTTCAGCCATTATGGTTTTTACCC
>JBEPYD010000020.1:0-22903 GCA_041641575.1 Bacteroidales bacterium | reverse complement strand
TGAAAAGCGTAAAAGAGGCATTGCATCCACTTACGAAATTACCATAGTACAACCGAATGGTAAAAGGGTACCCATTCTTGCCACAGTTACACCACATTTGGATGAACATGGAAACATGAAAGAATCGCTGGGTGTATTCAGGGATATCAGTGAACAAAAAAAAGCCGAAAAAGAATTAAAACTGAATGAAGAAAAATACCGCACCATTATCTATAATGCCTCTGATGGAATTTCACTTGCCAACGAAGATGCGAGGATTATGCTTGTTAACCCGGCTTTTGAGAAAATTACCGGATACGCTTTAAAAGAAGTGCAGAACAGGTACATCTGGGATATTAACTTTGCGCTCGCAGTTCCTGAAATGCAAACCCCAAAGGTTTATAACGCTTTAAAAGCACAAACAAAAGCTTTGTATAAAAGCAATAACCCGAAGTTCGCTAATAAAATAATTCAATTTGATATCTGTACAAAGGCAGGAGAATTTAAAACGATCGAAGCCAGACATTTTATGATCGAAACAAGCAGTGGAACACGCTTTGGGGCCATATTCAGAGATATCACCACCCAAAAGAAAGCTGAGCTGCAGCTAAAAGAAATAGATGCGGCAAAAAACAAACTTTTCTCCATTATGGGTCACGATTTAAGAAACCCCATGGGTAATATCTCCAACCTTTCGCAATTATTGATTCAAAATTTCCATAAGTATCCGCAAGAAAAAGCCATTCGATATCTTGAGCTTATTCACCAGGCTGGAGAATCATCTCTTCAATTACTTGAAAATTTATTGCTTTGGTCGCGCACACAGCAAGGGTCAATTTCCGTGCATCCAACCATGGAAAATTTATATTCAATAGCCGAAGAAACCGTGGCTATTGTATCTTCAGAAGCCAACAGTAAACGCATCAACATAAAAAATGAAATTAATAAAGAAAGCACTGCTTATGCCGATAAAAATATGATATTTACTGTTCTGCGTAATTTGCTCTCCAATGCAATTAAGTACACAGAAAAAGGTGGAAAAATTAAGTTAAGATCAAAAAACAGTAAGGCCAGTGTAAAACTATATGTTATTGATGATGGTTTGGGCATGGATCCTGAAATATTGTCCGGCTTGTTCCAACCCGGAGGTACAAAATCAATTGAAGGAACAGCAAATGAAAAAGGCACCGGGTTGGGTTTAACCATTTGCCATGAATTTGTTAAAGCAAACAAAGGAAAATTAGAGGTTAAAAGTTCTCCCAATGAAGGAAGTACTTTCATCATCCATCTTCCTCTTGATAAAGAATAAGAAAGCTGTTCACCATTTTTTCAACCATTCAAGGGCCACATCTTCAGTAGCAAAAACGGCCTGCCGGAAATTTGTTATGGTGGATTTCTTCCCCATCAACATGGAATAGGCTGTTTCTATGGGTTTTTCATGCACCATTGCCATATTCACCTGTAGGTAAGGTTTTACATGCTTCTGCATTTTTGGAATTATTTCACTAAATTCTTCATCAGAAAAATTATATACTGCATTGCGTGCGTCAACAATTATATTCAGTGTGCGGGGCAGTTGGGCATTTTTCATGAGAAATGTTCCGAATTCATCAAATTCTGTCATGGTAATCTCTCCGTTGTAGGTCACCCGCAGAATATCATTGGAATCATCAAAATAATGTTCTATCATCTTTATTAAAGCAGTATAAACTAATTTTGATTGTATACGACAAAAATAAAGTCAGGTTATGAACTGTATAACACATATTTTTTTGGGCTTTTCAGCAAGTTCTTTATCACCAGATACTAAGCCAACTTAAAGCAGCTTGACGGGTGCTAAATATTTCAGCGTTCCACTACGAATTTAATGGTAACTTGCAATTTGTTTATATATAGTTGAAATATAGTTTAACGTAGTTTAGATGTTGTTTTTTAGATTTCAGAAGCTGGAAATTTATCAGCTTTCATAAGAGTTGGTAAAGGATATTTATAAGTTAAGCAGTTCTTTTCCTCCAGATGAAAAGTATGCTCTTGTACAGCAAATAAATAAAACAGCAGTTTCAGTTGCCTCTAATATTGCAGAAGGAACAAGCAGGAAAGGTTACCAGGAGAAAATACATTTTATTAATATATCTTATAGCTCTTTAATGGAAATTGTTTGCCAAACAGAGATAGCTTTTGAATTAGGATACCTAAAAAGAAGGATGCATTTGAAAATATTTCGAAAAAGGCAAAAAAACCATCGGTAAAAATGAGCAACTATATTGCGTCAATCAAACAAAGCAACTTTTAAACCATATTTCAACCACATTTACAACTATATTTAAACAGTATTTTAGGTCCTGTAAAAATATTTAATCACTACAAGAAGGGTAGTACCAAATTTCGGGTTACTACTACCCCGGTTGAACAGCATTGAAGCTGCAGTTTCTGCAGGCTTAGCATGAATCATGGCAATCATTACATACTCATAGTTGTGAATAAATGACATTAATAAATCTGATATTCTGTAAAGGTCATCCTGTGCAAAGGCATAATTTGCAGTACGGGCATCCGTAAGGATTTTTAGCTTGCGTGGCAATTTATTATTCTCCCCAATGGCTTTTATATACGATTCATATTCAGAAAATTCTAATACTCCTGAATATTGCACCTCTAAAATTTCCAATTCTGGGTTATATAGATATTCAATCATAAGCAGCGCATAATATGATTAGCTTCTAATTAAATATATTGAACAAACATCAATCCCTGAGGGTGAAGATTTCATTAAAACTCTTCTTTGCTTTAGGCTTTGGATTTACAGACGCCTTGCCTACAGCCACAAAGGCCATCACCTGCCTGGGTGTAGCTACCTCTAATATTTTTTCTATTTCTTCTCTTGCAACCAGAGGGGCGCTTAACCAGCATGCCCCATATCCCAGGTCAACCGCAGATAATAAAATATTCTGAATGCAGGCACCTGCATTTTGATAATCTGGATAATTGCGCAGACGGTTTACCTCTTCATGGGTAAAGCTGGTGCTTTTTTCAAGTACGGACTCATACTTATCCATTACAACAGCTATTACAAGGGGCGCATCTTTAAAAAAAGTAGAAAACCATTCCACCTGCCCTATTACATTTCCGGAATTTCTTGTTTTTCCGTGTGGAAAAGATGCAATCTTATCGGAAACCACCCTGGCCAGTTCATCAAGTAAGCTTTTATTTGTAATGGCAATAAAATTCCAGGGTTGATAATTATTCACGCTGGGAGCCATTCCTGCCCTGCGTACAAGTTCTTTTATATGTTCAATAGGCACGGGGTCAGGCGTAAAATTTCTAACACTTGCCCGTGATTCCAGCGCTTTTAATAATTCCATATCCTGTAATTTTTATGCTAAAATAATGGATTCAGGTTTATATCGCAATATTCTTCAGGAAGTAATTAGATGTAAGTGTTGATTTCTGTCAAAAGTAAATTTATTATTTTTGTATGAATAGGAACAACCATGAAACAACCACAAATTATCTGGCTTGCATCGTATCCAAAATCAGGCAACACCTGGTTCCGGATTTTTCTTACAAACCTGCTGGAACCTGAAAAAGCACCAGCCAGTATCAACAAGTTGCAATCCACACCAATTGCCAGCAGCCGTGGCATGTTCGATAATGCTACAGGGCTAAGTGCAGCAAATCTTACTTTTGATGAAATTGACCGCATCCGTCCGGAAGTGTATCAGTATCTTTCTGATAATGCAAATACTACACTATTCCATAAAATACATGATGCCTACTCTCTAAATGGTGCCGGTATACCGCTTGTACCAGCACCGGCAACCAAAGGCGTTATCTATTTTATCCGCAATCCGCTTGATGTTATTGTTTCATATGCCGCTCATATGAATAAAACTCCAAAAGAAACACTTGCAGTGATGCAAACAAATGCTCATGGATTTTGCAAGAAGGATACTAAACTTCATAACCAGCTAAGGCAACTGCTGTTTTCCTGGTCGGCCCATGTGGAGAGTTGGGAACAGTCTGGCTTACCTGTTAAAATGATACGGTATGAAGACATGAAGGAAAAACCTCTTGAAACTTTCCGCGCTGCAGTTGCTTTTGCAGGCATAAAAAAAGAAGATCAGGAAATAGAAAAAGCCCTGGCTTATAGCAAAATGGAGAAGCTACAACAACAAGAATTGAAAGAAGGATTTAAGGAAAAATCACCACGTTCAAAATTATTTTTCCGAAAAGGAATTCCCGGAAACTGGCGTGAATATTTCACCCCTGATGAAGTGGAAAGTTTTATCCGCACAAATAAATCGCTCATGATTAAGTATGGTTACCTTACTGCTGATGAACAACCGGTATATTAAAATTAAAGAAAGATTAATAGAGGAAGGCATGATTGATATATGGGAATTACCTCCTGAATATACGATTTTGATTTTTAAAAAGAAAATCGCGGATTAAAAAGAGAAATAAATAGCTTTGTATAAATCTGAAATTAAAATTCGGACGAAAAAAATATCAGCATAATAATTGGTTAATAATATGATAAAACTTGATAGTGTGGTTGAAAAGAATCAGGAAATTCTTGCCAGCGATATTGATGGTGAAACTGTAATGATGAGCATGCAAAACGGCAAATATTATGGTATGGATGAAATTGGCAGCCGTATCTGGAGCCTCATTAGTGGAGAAAATACACCTGCAGATATTATAGATAAGCTATTGACAGAATTTGATGTCTCCAGAGAGGAATGCACCAAAGATGTAATGTTTTTTTTGGAAGAACTGGAAAAGAATAAGCTAATCAAAACGTAAACCAGGATGTATCATTTAATGATTACCTTTTGCCAGGCCCATCCGCGATTAACAAAATAAATATTCTGATTTATTGACAACAAAGATCTCCAGATATTTTAAATTACCGCCAGCTCAACGAAAGTTATTTCGTAAGGCCATTTTTGTACTGCTTTATTATACATATAAGGTAAAATTCACACCGTCTAAAGAAATTCATAAACTGTTTTCCCGGAAACCAGAGAAATTTAGAGAAAAACAAACAAATACAGAAACCATAAGGCTGGTGAAGCAGGCAATTCGGAGGGCAAACAAAGGGCTTCTGCAAAAAAACAATTGCCTTGTGCAGTCATTGACAGCAAAAAAAATGCTTCAGGAGCAAGGGCAACCCGTAGCTTTATTTCTTGGACTGAAAAAAAATATGAACAAGGATTTGATTGCCCATTCATGGACAAAATCAGGAGATATTTTTGTTACCGGAGAAAAAGGGATAAAAAACTATAAAGAAATAGAGAAATTTGAATGGTAATGCCGGTTTAAAAATACTCATAATCAAATTTATACTGCACCCGGAACTTATAAGTTGAAAAATAACATTCCACTTTTTCCAGTTTGCCATTGGTATAGTGATATTGCTTGTTTGAATAATCCTTGTCAGGTCCTGAGCGCCATTTTTCTTCCAGCAGCAAACCATCGGGGGTGTATGAATAGGTCTTTAACAGGTAGCGGGATTTTTCCGGTTTTTCCTCATAAACATGAATCAAATTCCCATCTGAATCATATTCTAAAATGTGCCTGTAATTGAAATCGCCGTACAGGTATTTTGTTTCCTCATTCAGCAGATCGGCACTGTTATAATCATATTCAATTTTTTTCGATTCTTCATTGCTTTCATTTTTCACTTCTTCAATTAACTTTCCATTGTCATTATACCTGTTGTATAAGTGGTAGAGAAAGTTTTCATTTTCATCATATACCTCAATTTTGGTGAGATTTCCACTACGCTTTATTTTTCTTATTTCATCAAGATTTTTGTTTAAAACATAATGGATTTCATGAAGTTCTCCCTCTCCATCATATTTGTATATGGTTTTAAAATGATCGGCACCATTAAACCCGGTTTCCATAAGCTTATTTCCTTTTCCATCAAAAATAATAGACTTCTTGTACTGTAGCCTGTCCCTGCTGCCATCATATTTATCATAACCTGTACGGTTTCCTTCACTATCATAATGATAATCTGTAATGGTCATTACCTCGCCACTGGAGCGGTAATTTATCTCCTCCGTAACGTTGCCCTTCTCATCATAGGTAATTTTAGAGCTCATATATCCCGACTCGGAAGGCTTTCCTCCCTTATAGGAATAATCATGTTGTGTTTTTACCTTGATATGGTTCTTCTGCGCGTGTTTTTTATCAAACTGATCTGCATCAATCTGGGGTAATGCTGCAAGGGGAATCATCAGACAGATGATAAATAAAAAGCCTTTCATAACGAAAAAGAATTTTTGTGGGAAATATTTATAAAGCATTGAATCTTTCTTTTCTTCCATTCTTAAATAAAAATTAAACATACCTGTTGTATAACTACTTGATTCACAAATAAAAGTTACATTATTATGAAATTATAAATATTCAAGCCTGTTTATTAAATTGGCTAAGGTATATTTTAACGAAAATTAGAGAAAAAGGTTTTTCTGATATAAAAAAACCTGCTGAAAATTCAGCAGGTTATCTATTTTAAAATCATTACCAATGCTTAAGCACCTCTTCGGCAATTATTATTTAACTTATGGCCGGGACCGTTTCCATGTTTACCCCTATGCTTGCGTGAATCTTTCCGCGTATCAAATACAGCCTTTTGCTCTTCAGTGAGTAAATTTCTGATACTTTGCTGATGTGCAGCACGTTCCTTCATTAACTTATTCTGCAGAGAAGTTATTTGATCAATCTGCGCATCAATTTCGGATAGATTTACATCCTCGCTTATCATTAAGGTATGATGTGAGGCACGTTCCTCCTGTAATTTTGCCCGCAAAATCTTTGTTTGATTTAAATGTTGGGTACGCAATTCAGAAATCTGTTGCTCCTGTGCCTCTGTTAAATCCGGAAGCATACAATTACCGCCTCTTTGTTGATTCTGCCGTGGTTGGGCATTTACAAATGATACCAAAAAAACAAAGGCAACCATTAAAACGAATATTACATTTCTCTTTTTCATAACTATTAAATTTTAAAGATTATTTGTCTCTTTGATGCGAGAAAAGAAAAATGGTTTAAGCAGGCAAACAAAAAAATTTTAAAATCCCTGAAAGAACGGCTTTAAGTCAGTAAATGAGAAAGAATTACAAAGTGTTAATGCTACCTTGTTTATTCCTCCGCATCTGAAGTCATTATATTTAAAAGCCTTTCAGAAGGAAAAAAAACCCGCAGGATAAAAATTCCAGCGGGTTTCTGAATTGTAGTTTATGGTTGGTTTATCCTCCTGAAGCACTAAATCCACTGGTGTATCGGCTTGGGCGGGGATTTACACACATAATCGGCAATTTAGAACTATTGGCAATGATGCTTTGTTCAGCCGCACCTAAAACATAATCTGTAAAATTAATATCCTTTGTAGTCATAATCAGTATCAGATCTGTGTCCAGCTTTTCAGCATATTCAATGGTCTCTTTTACAAAATCAATACCCGGACTCTCATGAACTTCAAAATCAAGTTTTTGATTTTTAAAGTATTTTTCGGCAAATACCAGGTTTGAATGAACACCTCTTTTGAACGCTGCATCCTGGAAACCCGGTTTCAGAACATAAATTTTCGAGCGGTAAAGCTTTGCCAGGTAAAGCGCCCATTTAATTTTTTCTTTCTCTTCTCTCTTAAAGTTCACCGGGAAAAGCACTTTGTCATACCTCATGCGTTTAGGGCTGTCCTGTACTACAACAAAAGGTACTTTTGAACTGGCAATAACTTTTAATGCCCAACTGCCCATTATCTTTTGCATGCCCTTAATTCCATGCGTTCCCATCACAACAAGCTCACTGTTGTATTCGGTTGCTATTTCACCTATAGTTGTAAAAATACTGCCTTCTTTTACCAGCGGATCTGCTCTTAAACCTGTTTTTACCTGGATTTCGCTGCACGCTTTTTTTAGTTTTTCCATAGCCTGACCTGTCTCACTGCTCTTTTTAACGATATGCAGCAGATATACTTTTGATCCGGTAATTGAAGCGAAATTTGCAGCATGCTCTGCGGCAAAAAATGCTACGGGAGTAAAATCCCACGGTACAATTATTGTTTTTTGTTCATCTTCCATGACACTATTTGTTATTTTTTACGTACAAACTTATAATAATTATCTTAAATTTGAATTTATTCTGGCGGCAATAAAGAAAGTTTTACAAGATATGAATTTTATCTATAAATATTCCACTGTTCATGTGGTTTTTTTGCTGCTGTTTTTATTGCCTGTGGCCTCCGGCACCCAAACCTTAGCTGCACAGCAATTTGAACGTAATCCTGCTGTTTGTTCTTATGACCTGAAAGGTTATCATTCCCGAAACCCTGTTAAATCGCTGATGGTGAACGAACAGGGAAGTATTATTACTTGCGGACGTAATCATTTAACTTATCTCTTGGCTAATGTATCTGTTGAAATACCCGCAAATAAAACCACTCAAATATGCAAGACGATTAACGGTCATCTTTATTTTTCTACTAATGAGTTTATTTGCCGGATAGAAAACAGTAAGCATATTTCCCGGATTGATACCCTGACATTACCACATGAAATAAAAAGTGTAATAAACGAAAGCCCCAATAACATTGAGGCATTAAATGACAATGTTTTTATTGTTTATGATAGTGTTGTTATTCAATGGAAAGAAGCAACAAAAGAATTTTTTATCCATGAATTTAATTCCCCCATTGACAATACCTTCGCCAGCGAAGGTGGCATTTACCTGCAATTAAATAACAATGGGGTTTGGAAATTTGAGAATTCTGCATTTACTGAGGTTGAAATTCCGGTTTCTAAGCATGATATCATCAATGATGTATTTGAACATCAATCGGAAACCTGGTATTATATCAAAGCACCAGGCAAAAACAAAATCATGAATGTATCAGGTGAAGGTGATGTTCATCCACTTTCCAGTTGGGCAAATAATTATAATATAGCAGATATATTGGTGCATAAAAATGGAATATTTTTTCTTGCTACAGGATCCCATGGACTTATCATACTGGATTCTGCCCTGAACAAAATAAACCATTTGCAACAATTGCAAGGACTTCCGGCGGACAAATTATCGGGGGTAACTTTTTATGATAAAGCTGATAATATTGTTGTCTGGGGGGAAACTTTTGTAAGTGTCCTGAATTTTCAAATGCCTTATCAGCATATAGCATCGAAACTTGCAACATCGGAAGCCATCATTGATTTTCAGAAGGAAGGAGAAATGCTTTACCTGGCATCGGCCAGGGCAGTATGGCAAAAAAACATAAACACCGGTAAAGAAAAAATTATTTTTCGCATCAACAATGCTGAAACTGTTCTTGGCCTTCACATGCCTGATACCTCCAGCCTTTTTGTTATCCACACCAATGGAATTACAAACCTGTTCAGCGGTAAAAGCCTTGATTATTCAATTCAGGCATATGCCAACTGGGGAGAGAAAAACCAGAACATTACCTTAAAAAGCCCTAAGGGATATATAAACCTGATGGCCCCGGAAATGAATAATCCTGAAGCAGTTATATTTTCTTCCTTTTCACAAAATGATCTTTTTGCCACTGACAAAGAGGGTAATATATGGGTATGTGACAGAGATCTAAAAGTGTGGATAAACAGAGAGAAAAAATGGATTTATCCGAAAGTCTCCTCGGAATATCAAAGAGAAGCAGTTCCGGAGAATATTTTTATACACTCCCAAGGTGTATTTATCACCTATCCAAAAAAGGCATATATTGCCTCATTGAATGAAGGTATTGTTTCTTTTTTAGATTTCCCCAAACCTGATCAATCCTTTCCCGGGCGTTCCAGCGCATATATAATTGATAATAAAAATAATGCCTGGGCAATTTTCAGCGATAAAAAACTACAAACATTAATAAGTTTAGCTGATAGTAAAGGTGCAGATGCAAGAATAAATCTTCCGGCAAGAGATAACCGCGAAATAAAAAAGTTGTTATTTGAGGAAAATGGTGACCTTTGGATCCATGATGGAAAAAACATTCTGTATATTGATCATTATAAAAATGAGAAGCCCTCCATTCCATTGCAAGCCTATATTTCCCATGTGATTATGGACGAAGATAGTGTATTGCATACTTTTCATCCATCCATAAAAAATACGGAAACAAATCCATCATTGCTCCCACGCCAATCATTAACATTTCTGTTTTCGAGCAACGATCTTTCAAATACAGGTGGTATAACGTATAATATATCTTTAAAAGGCCCCCGGAATAGCTGGAAAACCAGCACTACAGAAAATAAAAAAGTATTTATGGGCTTACGTCCGGGAAACTATCTTTTTAAAGTAAGTGCAGAAAATGTAAAGGGAGATACCTCCAGTCCGGCGGCATATGCATTTACCATACCAAGACCTTTGTATTTTTCCACCAGGGCATTCATTATTTATGCCTTATTTCTTCTGTTAATCTTCTTCTTAATCCTTATCTGGCGTTCAAGGAGCCATAAGGCCGAAAAATATAAACTTGAAAAAATTATTGATAACCGTACGCGGGAATTAATGCTTGAAAAACAAAAATCCGAAGAACTCCTTGCCAATGTGCTTCCCAAAAATACAGCAAATGAACTCATGGCAAGGGGGAAAGCGACTTCAAAGAAATACCGTATGGCAACGGTACTTTTTTCAGACATACAGGGATTTACAAAAATAGCAGAGCATCTAAACCCTGAAACACTGGTAGATCAATTGGATTCGGTATTTTTCTATTTTGATCAGATTGTAGGTAAGTTTAACATTGAAAAAATTAAAACGATAGGCGATGCCTATATGTGTGCCGGCGGCATCCCTGAAAAGAACCGAACAAATCCTGTGGAAGTAGTGCTTGCTGCACTGGAAATGCAACGACACATGGAGGATATGAAAAAATCAAAGGAAAGCTTGTGGGATTTGCGCATTGGTGTCCACACCGGCTCCATTATTGCAGGCGTTGTTGGGCAAAAGAAGCTTTCATATGATATATGGGGAGACACAGTAAATACAGCCAGCCGTATGGAATCGTCCGGAGAGCCCGGGAAAATAAATATATCCGGAGAGACTTACGAATATGTAAAAGACTTCTTTATTTGTGAATACCGGGGAAAAATGCCCGTAAAATACAAAGGCGAAATTGACATGTACTTTGTTAAAGGTATACGTCCTGAATTAAGCATTAACCTGCAGGGAACTCCCAACCAAAAATTCGAAGTGAAATTGCAGGCGCTCCGACTGCTCGATCTTGAAGAGGAAGTACTTGGAATGATTGAGGAAAAGAGTCTTGAGACCTATGATTTTCATAATATGAAATATGCCATTGATATTTATACAACAGTAGAATTATTGGCAAGGGCAGAGAGTTTGTCTAAAGAAGAGACACTGCTTGCAATTACTGCAGGACTGCTACTAATAACCGGACGATATTTTAATTATAAAAATTGGATTGTTGAAAGCACAAACTATTCCCGGGAGATACTTGAGAAATATAAATATTCGAACCGTCAAATAGAAATAATCATCAATCTGATCAATGCCCTTAAAGACCCTTTTCATCCCAAAACTTTGGCAGAAAAAATAATATGCGACGCCTATTACATGTATATTGGCCGCTCGGATTATCCCATCCGTTCCATGGATCATTTCCGGGAGCATAACATGGTAAAAGAAACCGTTTCACTGGATAAATGGAAGAAAAACGAGATTTCATTTATGCAGGAATATACTTTCCATACAAACACGGCCCGTTTACTGCGCGAAATGCCTGTGGAAGAACAAGTTCAACTGCTTCAGGTAATGAAACCTGCTGAAGAATAAGAAATTCTACAACATCTAATTATTATTGCTACACAAGGTGAATAATGTTACCTTTGTTCTAGTTTATAATGCAATAAAGTTTTGGCCATGGAAAATATTGACTGGAAGAATCTTCCTTTTGGATATTCAAAAACAGATTATAATGTAAGATGCTATTACCGGGATGGTAAATGGGGCGAACTGGAGGTTTCCAGCAGCGAATATATTCCGGTACATATTGCTGCCACTGCATTGCATTATGGCCAGGAAGCTTTTGAAGGTCTCAAAGCCTATAAAGGAAAAGATGGCAAAGTCCGGCTTTTCCGATGGGATAAAAATGCAGCGCGCATGCAATCATCTTCAAAAGGCATTAAGCTGGCAGAAGTTCCCAACGAATTATTTTACAAGGCCATATCTAAAGCTGTAAAGTTGAATGAACGTTTCATTCCTCCTTACGGAACTGGCGCAAGTTTATATATTCGCCCCCTATTATTGGGTACAGGTGCAGAAATTGGCGTAAAACCAGCCAAAGAATACATGTTCATGGTATTCGTTAGTCCTGTTGGTCCATATTTCAAAGAAGGTTTCAAACCTGTAGATATGATGATTTGCAGAAAATACGACCGTGCGGCGCCACTGGGAACCGGTCATATAAAAGTAGGCGGTAATTACGCTGCCAGTTTGCTTTCACTTGAGGAAGCACAACAAAATGGTTATGTTTCAACCTTATACCTCGATGCAAAGGAAAAGCAATACATTGATGAAGCCGGACCTGCAAACTTTTTCGGTATCAAAAACAATACGTACATCACCCCAAAGTCCAACACCATCCTGCCCAGCGTTACTAATATGAGCCTTATTGAGTTAGCTAAAGATATGGGCATGCAGGTGGAGAGAAGGCAAATTGCCATTGATGAATTGAGCAGTTTTGAAGAAGTAGGTGCCTGTGGGACTGCAGCCATTATCAGTCCTATACATAAGATTGTGGACATTGATAATAACATCACCTACGAATTTGCAAAAGACGGTGAAGCCGGACCTGTTTCCAAAAAATTATACCAGCGTCTGTTGGATATACAATTTGGTGATGCAGAAGATAAATTTGGCTGGATTACGGTACTTTCATAATTTACTTGCTCAACGACAGGCATTTCAGGTAGCTACACTTGTTTATTGTATGCGTTTATCAAAGGAATTTTTTTCCCAGGATGTTCTTAAAGTTGCTCCCGCACTTTTAGGAATGGATTTGGTACGTCGTTACCCGGATAACACGATAAGCCGCTATACCATTTTAGAAACAGAAGCCTACCGCGGGGAAACAGATCTTGCCTGCCATGCTTCAAAGGGAAAAACTAAGCGTACCCGTATTATGTATGAACCCGGAGGATATGTTTACATGTACCTCATTTATGGCATGTACTGGATGCTGAACATTGTAACCGGAGAAGTGGACGAGCCGCAGGCTGTGCTTATCAGAGGAATTAAAGGGTTTGACGGGCCGGGAAAATTAACCCGCTCACTGGCTTTGAATGGTTCTTTTTATGGTGCCGACCTGGAAAAAGACGATCAAATCTGGGTGGAGAACACAGGGATCTCGTTGCCTTTTACTACAGGTGCCCGCATTGGTGTTGCCTATGCAGGTGAAGAATGGGCTGCTAAACCCTGGCGGTTCCTGGTAACAGGAGCTTACTCAAAATAAACTTCTTTTCCCGAATCATCCAGATAAGCAAACATCATTTTAACCTGGCCGGAAGTATTCCTTTCCTCTGAAAGAGGGGGTAATGCACTCCGGCTGAAAAATCTTACATCAGAAGTTTCCGTTCCCGCACTGGCTTTTCCTCCCAAACATTCACAAAGCAGAAAAATTTTGTAAACATAATAGGGCTCTGGCGGATGCGGATGGAATTTTTTGTCAAAAACGGCAAGCATTTTTTTTGCCTGCACCTCAAAACCTGCCTCTTCACGGGTTTCTTTTGCTGCCACTTGTGCAGGAGAATATCCTACATCTGCCCAACCACCGGGCAATGACCATCGGCCATCAACCTTTTCCTTTACAAGTAATATTTTTCCATCTTTAAAAACCACGGCCCGGACATCTACCATAGGAGTTTGATATCCTTTACCTTCTGCAAACAATTTTTTTACTTTGGAAAAATCCTCCTCAGTATAATGTGAGATCATTTTTGTACTGATTTCTCTGATCTCTTCATACCGCTCCATGTCATACCCGCTTTCGGAAAATGAAAGCCCTGCCTGCGCAATTGCCTGTAAGCGCTTAGCCACGCTTAGCCAGCCAAATGATTTATCCGTGCTTTCCGGGTTAATACTCATTCCAGCTCTTTATGGAAATATCCTTAAGCTCCATTTTGCAAATGGCATAAATAAAAGCACTGGCCAACCTGGCATTGGTTATCAACGGAATGTTATAATCGATAGAAGCCCGCCGGATGGTGTAGTCATTTGAGAGCTCAGTATTTGACAGATCTTTGGGGATGTTGATTACGAGATCAATCATTTTATTTTTAAGGTAATCCAAAGTGTTCGGTTGCTTTTTCTCATCGGGCCAATGCAACACGGTGGATTCAATGCCATTCAAACGAAGAAACTCAGACGTACCTTTGGTTGCGAACAAATTATACCCTTTCTCCCGTAACATACGGCAGCTTTTTACCATCTCTACTTTTGATCGCAGTGGCCCGGTAGATAGGAGAATATTCTTTTTTGGAATGGTATAACCCACTGAAAGCATGGCGGTGAGTATAGCCTCATAATAATTATCGCCCAAACAGCCTACTTCACCTGTAGAGCTCATGTCAACCCCAAGCACAGGATCTGTTTTCTGAAGCCTTGAAAAAGAAAACTGGGGTGCTTTAACACCAATATAATCCAGATCAAATATTGATTTACTGGGTTTTTCAACGGGCTTACCAAGCATGATGGAGGTGGCAAGCTCAACCAGGTTGACTTTTAATACCTTTGAGACGAATGGAAGACTACGTGAAGCCCGCAAATTACATTCAATAACCAGGATATCATTATCTTTTGCAAGGTACTGTATATTAAAGGGACCGGAAATGTTCAGCGCTTTTGCAATTTCACGGGTAATGCGTTTTATCCGCCGGATAGTTTCAAAATATATTTTTTGCGGAGGAAAGACCATGGTTGCATCTCCTGAATGTACACCTGCGAATTCAATATGCTCACTCATGGCGTAGGCCATAAGTTCACCCTCCCGGGCCACAGCATCAATTTCAATTTCTTTGGCTTCCTGTATAAATTCAGAAACCACTACCGGGTATTGCTTGGAAACATTGGCCGCCAGGTTCAGAAAATGCTCAAGTTCCTCTTTGTTAGAAACCACATTCATGGCAGCACCTGAAAGCACATAAGAAGGTCTTATAAGCACGGGAAAGCCTGTTTCTTCAACAAAAGAATAAATATCATCAATGGTGGTAAGCTCTCTCCAGCGTGGCTGATCAATTTTTAAATCGTCCAGCAGCATGCTGAACTTATGCCGGTTTTCGGCATTGTCAATTGATAGAGGTGAGGTACCCAGTATTGTGATATCCTGCCCGTGAAGCCGCATGGCCAGGTTATTTGGAATCTGCCCACCTGTAGAAACAATAACACCGCGGGGTTGCTCCAAATCAATAATATCCAGTACCCGCTCAAAAGATAATTCATCAAAAAACAGCAGGTCACATTCATCATAATCAGTACTCACTGTTTCCGGATTGTAATTGATCATAACGGAACGGTACCCATGCTTTTTTACAGTTTTAATGGCATTCACGCTACACCAGTCGAACTCCACGCTGCTCCCTATACGGTAGGCACCGGAACCGAGCACAATTACAGAATTTCCGTCTTTCGCGAAATCAACATCATGTGTGGTGCCACTGTAGGTAAGAAACAGGTAATTTGTTTTTGCAGGGTATTCTGCCGCAAGTGTATCTATTTGTTTTACATAGGGTACAATGTTCAGTTTCTTCCGGTATGCCCTTATTTTAAGCAACCCTTCATCTACTGACATGCCATTTTTCTCTAATACACACCTGGCGATCTGAAAATCAGAAAAACCCATTTTTTTGGCATTGAGCATATCTTCGGGAGTAATTTCCTCTTCTGTGGAATATTTTTCGAGTGTGTTTTTATGATCGTAAATCTTTCTCAACTTCATTAAAAACCACTTGTCAATACGTGTAAGTTCGTGAATTTTGTCTACGGTATATCCTGCCTCAAATGCCTGTGCAATTACAAATATGCGCATATCGGTAGGTTCAGACAGGTCTTTTTCAATATCTTCTGAAACCAGCTCATGATTCCCCACAAATCCGTGCATCCCCTGCCCTATCATGCGCAACCCTTTTTGAATGGATTCCTCAAAAGTTTTTCCAATCGCCATCACTTCGCCCACACTTTTCATGCTGCTGTTAATGAGCTTGGAAACTCCAACAAACTTATTCAAATCCCAACGTGGAATTTTACATACCACATAATCCAGCGCAGGTTCAAAAAATGCCGGGGTAGTTTTGGTAATGGAATTTTTTAACTGATGCAGGCCGTATCCAAGTCCCAGTTTAGCCGCTACAAATGCAAGCGGATACCCGGTTGCTTTAGATGCCAGCGCACTGGAGCGGGAAAGACGTGCATTTACTTCAATTACCCTGTAATCTTCAGAGTTGGGATCGAGCGCATACTGTACATTACATTCGCCCACTACACCAATATGCCTGATGATGGCAATTGCCAGCCTCCGTAATTTATGATATTCGGCATTGGTAAGGGTTTGAGAAGGAGCCACTACAATACTTTCACCAGTATGAATACCCAAAGGATCAAAGTTCTCCATATTACAAACCGTAATGCAGTTATCATATTTATCGCGCACTACTTCATATTCAATTTCTTTCCATCCTTTAAGGGATTCCTCTACCAATATTTGTGGAGAATAGGAAAAAGCTGTGGGTGCAAGATTATGCAAATCCTCCATATTACTGCAAAATCCACTGCCTTGCCCGCCAAGCGCGTAAGCAGCACGGATAATTATGGGAAATCCCAGTTTTTCTGCCGCCGCCTCAGCATCTTTCATATTGGTAACAGCTACACTTCGGGCTGTTTTCACATTAATCTGTTTAAGTTTTTGGACAAACAGATCCCTGTCTTCAGTATTCATGATGGCTTCCACCTGTGTACCGAGCACTTTTACATTATACTTTTCTAATGTACCTTCGCGATGCAGGGCAGTTCCACAATTTAATGCTGTTTGTCCGCCAAATGCCAGTAATATACCTTCGGGTTGTTCCTTTTTTATTACCTGTTCAACAAAATATGGTGTTACAGGTAAAAAATAAATTCTGTCAGCAATTCCTTCTGAGGTTTGTACGGTGGCAATATTAGGATTGATAAGGATGGTATACACGCCTTCTTCTTTGAGGGCTTTCAATGCCTGTGAACCAGAGTAATCAAATTCTCCGGCTTCACCAATTTTTAAGGCTCCGGAGCCAAGAACAATAACTTTTTTTATTTCTGGAGATGGATTCATATTCATTCTTAATAGATTTTCTCTTTTTAGGTAATTATTTAATCTTGAAGCTGCATCTTTTTACATGGATGCATTGCAGGTATTGAAAATTCCTCAAATCTCATATTTTTAATACCTTCAGTGATCTTAGAAGGTTTTATTGCTTCAGCGGCCAAAAATACAAATTATTTTGAAAATTATTGGTTCATTTGAATAAAATGTATATTTTTGCATCTCGTTTGTATATTTATTCATATTTTCCGTATTTCTAAATAGTATTAAAATTAAACGGATGATTGATTTATATTTTAAAAAACTATAATTTAGTTAATTCTTTCACTGACCAATGAAAAATAAAACACAGCGTCTTTTAGCCATACGAAAGATTGTTTCTTCGGGAGAAATATCCAATCAGGAGGAAATTCTGGATTTTCTTATAGAAGAAGGTTTTCAACTGACACAGGCCACCCTTAGCAGAGATTTAAAGTTTTTGGGAGTAGGTAAAAAACCTGACAGAGAAAAAGGCTATGTGTATGTGTTGCCAGATGATAACAATGATGAAAAAATTCAATACGATAAAAAAATTCCCTTGATGGGATTTAAAAAAATCGTTTTCTCACATAATCTTGCAGTTATTAAAACACTTCCCGGCTATGCCAGTAGCCTGGCATCCATGATTGACAGCATCATACAATATGAAATTATAGGAACCATTGCAGGTGATGATACTGTTTTGCTCATACCCAGCGAAGGTGCCACACACCAGGATGTTATAAATGCACTGGCACTTATGATGCCTGAACTGGAGGAAAAACTTTATCAAAATGCAACAACATAGTGAAAACCGGCACAAATCTTTCAATCTGTAAATTTTAGGGGTTTAGTTTATTCAATGTAGTCGGTTTTCACTTTTTTTTTATCATCAAATTCATTTTACAATTTAAACTTAATGGAACAAAAAGAAAAAATTATCCTTGCCTACAGCGGGGGGTTAGACACCTCTGTTATTTTAAAATGGCTGATTGACAAAAACTTTGAAGTGATTGCCTACATTGCTGATGTAGGGCAAGAAGAGGATTATGATGCCGCCAAAGAAAAGGCGCTTAAAATTGGTGCATCTAAAGTGTATATTGAAGATTTAAAACGCGAGCTTGTTACGGATTATATTTTTCCAGCTATACAGGCAAATGCTATTTACGAAGGAAGATATCTTCTGGGAACAGCCCTTGCAAGGCCGGTAATAGCAAAACGGCAGATTGAAATTGCAGAAATAGAAAATGCTGCATATGTTTCGCATGGCGCAACAGGCAAAGGTAACGACCAGGTACGTTTTGAACTTACCTATTATGCGCTAAACCCTAAAATAAAAGTATTCTCACCCTGGAAAACAACTGAGTTTCTTGAGCAGTTTAAAGGAAGAACAGATATGCTTAATTACGCGGAAGAACATAAAATTCCGGTTAAAGCATCCCTTAAAAAACCTTACAGCGAAGATGATAACTTAATGCATATCAGCCACGAGGCAGGTATACTGGAAGACCCTAAATACAAGCCGGAAAAGGAAATGTTTACCAAAGTTGTTCTTCCACAGCATGCGCCTGACAAAGAAACACAAATTGCCATTCAGTTTAAGGATGGTATTCCCGTTAAGGTTGAAAATAAAAACGACGGAACCGTGAAAACGGAACCCCTTGAATTGTTTAATTATTTAAATGAGCTTGGTGGAAAAAACGGTATCGGATTGCTCGATATGGTGGAAAACCGTTTTGTCGGAATAAAATCAAGAGGTGTATACGAAACACCAGGCGCAACCATACTATACACCGCACACCAGGATATTGAGGGCATAGCCATGGACCGCGAAGTGATGAAAATGCGTAATATGCTTTCCCCTGTTTTTGCAGAGATCGTTTACAATGGATTTTGGTTTAGCCCGGAAATGGACTTTTTACGTGCTGCCATAAATAAAAGTCAGGAAGTAATTGATGGTATTGTATACCTCACCCTGTACAAAGGAAATGTTATGGTTGATGGGCGTGAATCACCCAGCTCATTGTATAACCAGGATTTATCAAGCATGGATATTGAAGGTGGATTTGATCAAAAACACAGCGAAGGCTTTATTCGCATTAATGCCATCCGTCTGATGGCACATAATGCGATTTTAAAAAGTAGAAAAAAGTAATTTAACCTATACAATACAGAGATTTTGAAACTTTGGGATAAAGGCATAGAAACCAATGAGGCGATAGACAGGTTTACGGTAGGAAAAGACCGTGAACTTGATCTTCTCCTTGCTCCATTTGATATTGCAGGCACTATTGCCCATATTAAAATGCTGGAAGCCAGGGAACTGTTGCCAAAAGAAGACCTGAATGCACTCTTGCCAGAGCTCAGGAGATTATATGCCCTGGCTGTAAATGGTGATTTTATTATTGAATCAGAGATGGAGGATGTCCACTCCCAGGTTGAAAAATATCTTACTGAAAAACTGGGAGAAGCCGGTAAAAAAATACATACCGGCAGATCAAGAAACGACCAGGTATTGCTCGACATCAGGCTTTTTGCAAGGAAAGAACTCCAGCAAACCGTTTTGGAAGTAAAGGAGCTGTTTGACACGTTTATTTCACTTTCGAAAAAATATGCCAGGGTACCCTTACCTGGATATACCCACACGCAAATTGCAATGCCATCTTCATTCGGACTGTGGTTTGGTGCCTTTGCCGAAAGTCTCTCCGATGATATGATACTCCTGAAAGCAGCCTGGGATATCACCAATCAAAATCCACTTGGCACAGGTGCAGGCTATGGCTCCTCTTTTCCGCTCGACAGAAACGCCACCACAAGTATGCTTGGATTTGAAAACCTTTGTGTAAATTCTGTATATGCGCAGTCCGGCCGCGGAAAAACCGAAAAAACCATCGCTTTTGCACTTGCTTCTGTTGCCGGTACGCTTGGAAAATTCGCTGATGATGCCTGCACTTTTATGAATGCCAATCATCAGTTTATATCATTCCCTGATGAGTTAACCACAGGTTCAAGCATTATGCCACATAAAAAAAATCCCGATGTATTGGAATTAATCAGGGCAAGAGGCAACAAGCTTGGTGCCTTACCCAATGAAATTTTACTCATTACAGCCAATATGCAATCGGGTTATCACCGCGATTATCAGATGATAAAAGAAAATTTCCTTCCTGCATTCAATGAACTTTCCAACTGCCTTAAACTAACCATCATCATGCTGGAAGGTATCAGTATAAATGAGCATATTCTGGATGACCCAAGGTATGAATACCTGTTTACTGTTGAAGAGGTTAACAATCTTGTGAGCAATGGCCTACCCTTCCGGGATGCGTATAAAAAAGTAGGTGAAGCTGTTCAGAATGGCACCTATACATCAAAAAACAGATTCGTGCATACACATATCGGAAGTACCGGAAACCCCGGAAACGAAATCATTATTCAAAAAATGGACAATATTTTAGATAATTTCTCTTTCAATAAAGCAGAAGAGGCATTAAAAAAGTTAACAGAAGAAAAATAAATATATGCAGAATAAAAGAATGACAATTGTGGTACGGGTTGAATTTGCCACCATGACGAATTCAGCAGGAGAGCTGGACATGCAAAAGATGGAGCGTTTCATTATGGTTGTCTCAAGCCTGCAGAATTATGGGGCCAATGTAATTATTGTGTCCTCAGGAGCCATTATGATGGGCGCCAGGAAACTGGGTATGAAAGGCGAACCCGATAACCATATCGCCATGCAAGCTGCGGCAGCCATCGGGCAGGCCGAATTAATAAAGATGTACCAGCTCTATTTTGACGAATATTCGCAAATTGTTGCCCAGATTCTCCTCACGAACCAGATAATGGACAATCCCGTGCGGGTGAAAAATGCCCATAATACTTTTTCAAGGCTGCTGGAAATGAATATCATTCCTATTGTGAATGAAAACGATACCGTGTCCACGCAGGATATTGAACTGAATGACAACTATCCACTTACCCTGAATGTGGCTAAATTGGTTGATGCCGATGTAATGCTACTGAAATCATCTGAGAGTGGAAAATACCTGTTTATTGCTACTGATAATGCAGTTAAAAGACAAATGGTTGAAGAAAAATTCCTTACTTCGCTATTAGATGAAGCTGCACGCGTTTTCGAATCAGGAAAAGATTATATTCAAAGATTTCAATTTCCGGAAACAGGAATATTTCCGGAGTTATTTACCCAAACCATCAATAAATGAACCTAAGGGAACAGTTGATATACAAGAAACGGATTGTGATTAAGGTTGGGACCTCATCTCTTACCTATCCCAATGGAAAACTCAACTTTCAGCGGATTGAAGTGCTTGCAAAAGTACTTGCAGAAATTCAGGCTGATGGCAGAGAGGTAATCCTTGTTTCCTCCGGGGCCATGGCAGTGGGAAGCGGGAGGCTGGGATTAGCAGAACGCCCTTCTGACCTGGCAGGAAAACAGGCGCTGGCAGCCCTGGGTCAGGCAGAATTAATACGTATCTATCAGAAATTTTTTGACGATTATCACCAAATTGTAGCACAAGTGCTGCTTACAAAAGATGGTCTTATACGCAAAGAGCAACGGATAAATGCCCAGAACACCATCAACATGTTGTTGAGTATGGGTATAATCCCCATCATCAATGAAAATGACACTGTATCTACAGAAGAAATAGAATTTGGGGATAATGATACGCTCTCAGCCTATGTAGCTGTTCTCAGCAATGCCGACCTGCTGGTGCTTCTTTCTGATATAGATGGCATGTACTCCGCCGATCCTAAAAAAGATGCAAACGCCTGTATCATTCCCGAGATCAATTCCATTACAGGAGAAATAGAAAAAATGGCTACAGGAGCTGGTTCCAGTTTTGGTACCGGAGGAATGGCTACCAAGGTTTCAGCCGCACGAGAGTGTTTAAAAAACTGTATTGACACCATAATTGCCAACGGAAGTAATCCGGAAGTAATTAAAGATATCCTTGACGGGAAAGTACTGGGAACATTGTTTACAGCCAACAAACTTGAATCAAAATAAAACATCAGTTTATGCAAGAATTAATTGAAAAAGGAAAAAAAGCAAAAGAAGCAGCATTTATTTTGGGAAAAACTTCCACCCAAATAAAAAACAGTGTACTGTCTGATGCCGCTGACCTGCTTTTAAAAAATGAAAAAACAATTGTTGCCGAGAATGAAAAGGATTTAGAAGCAGCAAAAGAAAACAATATCAAAGGTGCCTTACTTGACCGGCTTACCCTTACAAAAGCACGCATTGAATCCATGGCCGATGGCTTGAATCAGATTGCTGCGCTCGACGATCCTGTGGGCGAGATGCTAAGCATGAAGAAAAGACCCAATGGTCTTCAGATAGGCCAGCGGCGCGTACCGATGGGTGTAATCGGCATCATTTATGAGGCGCGTCCGAATGTTACGGCTGATGCATTTGGCCTATGTCTAAAAACAGGAAATGCAACCATTCTGCGCGGTGGTAAAGAGGCCATCCACTCCAATAAAGCAGTGGTAAAAATATTACAGCAGGCCCTGAAAAAAAATAACCTGCCGGAGGAGTCGGTT
>JBEPYD010000019.1:4541-24514 GCA_041641575.1 Bacteroidales bacterium | reverse complement strand
TTGAAAAGAAAGAATTTGACAAAAAAGTACGAAAAGTATCCAACCAGGTTGCCGCTGCAGAAAAAAACATTGAAAAATATGAAAGTCGTATTGCTGAACTTGATACATTAATGGCTAACCCGGAGGCTCTGGCAGAAAAAGAAGATCAGGGAAAATCTGTATATGATGAATATGAACAGCTAAAAATAAATTTGGCAAAGGAAATGGAGCGATGGGAAGCGCTGCAACTTGAATTAGAAGAAATAAAAGGGTAGCGGAAAACTCCGATCAAATTTGGCTATTGTTTTTGTGAACTTTAGCATATATATTCATCTCGTTTTATAAGTTCAAAACAAAAAATCAGTCTGAATTTAACATTCTTCATGTTGGTTTTCTAGGTGTTAACATTAATTTACCGCTCTTAGCTGAACCTGATAACTGCTTCCAGATAACTTAACATTAACTTAATTTCCCGAATTGAACCCTCCCGTGTTTTTAATTGTTTGGAAAGTAAAAAATGCCAAGCAGACGAACACTGTTGAAATCCATGGCACTTGCCCTGCCAATTTCTTTTACATCAAAATACGGTTGGGCAAAATCCGCTGAAAGCGTATCCAAAATGAAGCCCCATCTGCGCTTTGCCATAGCTTCTGACAGCCATTTTGGACAAAATAACACGCCGTATGAAATGTATTTTTCAAATCTTGTCAAATGGATAAACCATGAAAAAGAGGAAAAGGGACTGGACTTCCTTATTCTTAACGGAGATATCATTCATGATGATCCTGAATACCTTCCCGAAGTTAAGATGCATCTCAAAAAATTGAACGTTCCTGTTTATCCTGTGCAAGGAAACCATGATATGGTTTCGCACCAGGAGTGGGAAAAAATCTGGGATTTTCCTGTGAATGAAAGCTTTACGCGTAAGGGCTATGCTTTTATAATCATGACGACCTCCAACGAAACGGGTGACTACCTATGCGCTGATCAGGAATGGCTTTCAAATCAAATCCAAAGTTTTTCTGATGCAGAGAGTATTTTCATTTTCCTGCATATTTCCCACGGTGGCTGGACCAAACATGGCACCCATTGTCCGGAAATAATGGATTTAATAGCATCTGCATCCAATGTAAAAGCAGTTTTCCACGGCCACGATCACCATGAAGACGATGTGAAATATTTCAAGGAGAAGCCCTTTTTCTGGTGCGGGCATACGGGTGGTAACTGGGGGCAGGAGTACAAGGGTTATCGCATAGTGGAAGTATTCGCTAAAGAGTTTGAAACTTACATGGTAAATCCTTTGGGGAAAAGAAAAATTAATCATCAAAAATCCTGGAAACAGCAGACGGACAATAATTAATTTACCTCCCCCGGAACGAAAGTTGCGGAATCAATAGCCCGACCTGCAGGGCCGGGTTGAATAATACACAAACCAAAGCGCTCAAGGTGCGCGATCATTTCCTGAGGCCCTTTTACATATTATACGCTGGCTCCCGCACCTTCAGTGCTTTTGAAACCTATTTCCATTATTTTCGTGCATTCGTGGTAAAGATTTTTATGCATCAGCAGATTATGAGTTCAAAAATTTTCAAGAGCCAGATTCGCCTTGTAGAAGGGTGTTTAAATAATTGATATTTTGCTGCTTATATCCGGCGTATCTTTTTTTTTAACCACGAATGCACGAATATTTGGTATTCCAATTTTTGAGCATTTATTTGATAATTATCTGGAGCGCAAAGCATTTATTTTTTAGTGATCTAAATAAGGATGAATATATATCCACACTTATAGTTGATTCAAAGAATCAACTTCATTCGTGCATTCGTGGTTAATGATCTTTATGCACAAACAGTAATATCCAAACATGTTTTAGGGTTATTTCCGGTATTGATTTGATTTTTATCTTATTGTTGGCACAAGTCGAAAAGACTTGCGCCATGCCGGTGGTAAGCGATTATTTAACAAGATAAACCGGAAGAGTTAATTCGTTGAATCAACTTCATTCGTGCATTCGTGGTTAATGATCTTTATGCATCAACAGTAATATTCAAAATTCTTTACGGTTATTTTGGTATTGATTTGATTTTTATATGGTTATAGTTGGCACAAGTCGAAAAGACTTGCGCCATGCCGGTCGAGCATTACAGGCGGACAATAAATAATCTTACTTCCTCGCTTTCAGTAATTTCTGGTAACCATACATTTCATCGCGAAAGCGTGCGGCTTCCACAAAATCAAGGTCAGCAGCAGCCTTTTCCATGGCCTTTCTGCTTTTTGCAATGGCTTTTTCAAGTGCTTCAGCCGACATATACTGCACTACAGGATCAGCGGCCACGTTGGCTGTATCACCTTCGCGGTATGGTGCGGGTTGTTTATTCTCAGGTGAAGCCTGCTGTATGATGGGTGAAAGGCTTTTTACAATCTGCTTTGGTGTAATGTTATGCTCCTGGTTATATTTCAACTGCTTCTCACGTCTGCGTTCGGTTTCCTGAATAGTACGCTCCATAGAACCAGTCATTTTATCGGCATACATAATAACCCTACCCTCCAGGTTACGTGCAGCACGCCCTGCTGTTTGTGTAAGTGAACGCTCTGAACGAAGGAAACCTTCTTTATCAGCATCCAGAATAGCAACAAGGCTTACCTCAGGCAAATCCAGTCCTTCACGCAGCAAGTTTACCCCAATAAGCACATCAAAATCACCGCGTCTCAATCCTTCCATCAGTTTAACCCGATCAAGCGTATCCACATCACTATGAATATAACGGCACCGTACTCCCATGCGCGACAAATAGGTGGTAAGTTCTTCAGCCATGCGTTTGGTCAAAGTGGTAACCAACACCCGTTCACTTTTCTCTGCCCTGATATTAATTTCATTCATCAGATCATCTACCTGGTTAAGGCTTGGCCGTACTTCAATTACCGGATCCATAAGTCCTGTAGGACGGATAACCTGTTCCGTAATAATTCCTTCACATTTTTCCAGTTCATAGTCGGCGGGGGTAGCACTTACGTAGATAATCTGGCCTACAAGTGTTTCAAACTCTTCAAATTTTAAGGGCCGGTTATCAATGGCTGCGGGCAGGCGAAAACCATATTCCACAAGATTTTGCTTACGCGAATGGTCACCACCATACATGGCACGTATTTGTGGAAGCGTAACATGGCTTTCATCAATCAGTGTAATAAAATCATCAGGGAAATAATCAAGCAGGCAAAAGGGGCGGCTGCCGGGTGCACGACCATCAAAATAACGTGAATAATTCTCGATACCGGAGCAATAACCCAATTCCCGAATCATTTCAAGGTCATAATTCACCCGATCATCAAGGCGCTTGGCCTCTATATTTTTTCCTATCTCTTTAAAATATTCTACCTGCTTTACCAAATCATCCTGAATTTCGTGAATGGCGCGTTGCATGCGGCTTTTTGTGGTAACAAAGATGTTTGCAGGGAATATCAATACTGAATCATGACTTTCAATTGTATGGCCGGATGCTGGATCAAATGACGAAATTTCTTCAATTTCATCACCCCAGAAGATAATTCTGTAAGCAAAGTCACTATATGCCAGGAAAACATCTACAGTATCTCCTTTCACGCGAAAATTCCCATGGTTGAATTCCACTTCGTTCCTGGAATATAATCCTTCCACCAGCTTGCGCAGAAAAACATTTCTTCCAATGCTGTCGCCAACGGCAACTTTAAGGGTTTGCGCATGAAAATCATCGGGGTTACCTATGCCATATAAGCATGAAACGGAACTTACCACCACCACATCGCGCCGACCGGAGAGCAAGGCTGAGGTAGTACTTAACCGTAACTTCTCTATTTCCTGATTAATAGAAAGGTCTTTTTCAATGTAAGTATCTGAAACAGGTATGTAGGCTTCCGGTTGATAATAATCATAATAGGATACGAAATATTCAACTTTATTTTCAGGAAAAAACTGCCGGAACTCGCCATAAAGCTGGGCGGCAAGGGTTTTATTATGGCTAAGTACCAACGCAGGACGTTGCACATCTTGCAGTACATTTGCCATGGTAAATGTCTTTCCACTGCCGGTAACCCCCAGAAGTGTCTGGTATTTATTCTCTTGCCGGAGACCCTTGCTTAATTCCCCAATGGCCCGAGGCTGATCGCCTGTAGGTTTAAAATCTGATTTTATCCTGAACTGCATAAAGCCTTATTACTTTCTCTTTAAAACAACATATACCGGCAAATGATCGCTGATGCCACCAAAATAGTTATCCCCTCCATAAGTTCTGTTCGGAACTTTTTCGCCAATTTTGGGGTTATCATACATCATCCAGTCTTCACGAAGAATTTTTCCGGAATCGCAATGCACGTAAAACTCACCTTTTTGCTGCTGCAGCATGCCTCCCGAAACAATAATGTTATCAATCATATTCCATTCGCCACGGTAGTTATAAGTTCCTGCACCCTGTTTATCAAGGTTCAGAAAGAGACTGTATAGCTCGTGAGAAGATACAGCGCTGCAATCATTTGAGGCCTCAAGAATTTCGGCAATGCTTTTATTATGAGGTTCATCATTAAAATCTCCGGCAATGAGGATATCAGCTTCAGGATTTTTCTTTAAGATGCTGTCTGTTTTGCCACGCAGTACTTTTGCTGCCAGTAACCGGTTCGGTTCACTCCTCTCCTGCCCTCCCGATCGTGATGGCCAATGGTTAATAAAAATATGCAGTGTATCTTTTTTACCTATAATTCCTTTCACATATAAAATATCCCGCGTTTTGAACCGTCTGTCATAATCTTTGGTAACTTCAAATGCATGATGATCTAAATAGGTAAATACGCCTGGATTATACATGAGTGCCACATCAATACCTCGCCGGTCGGGGCTTTCCTCATGCGCTATTTGGTAGTGTCCATCCTTCAGAAACTCCGATTCTGATAGCGCTTCTAAAACGGCCCTGTTTTCAATTTCTGACAAACCTATGAATGCAGGCAGTGCTTCCTCATCAACAGCAGCAATTACCCGTGACAAATCGTGTATCTTTTTTTGGTAGCGTTCAGTGTTCCATTCTTTCTCCGATTCAGGAGTGAATTCCTGATCATTTTTATCCGGAGTATCAACCGTATCAAAAAGGTTTTCTACATTGTAAAAGACAAAAGCAGCTTCCTGAACACGTGTATCCCTGGTCACTTTACAGGCCTGGGCGAAGCATATAACAGCCAAAAAAATTACCGGAGCGAGTCTGAATTTCATAAGTATATATTAACTTAAAATAATTGATTAATAAAATTGTTTACAGGTATTATAAATGTTGCCTGAAATAATTCAGCGTAATGAAACAATTAGCAAGGCTGTCTTCTGATATTCAAACCATTTTAGGGCAATCTGTTCTGGTAAATGCTGGTAGAATCCTCCAGGTAAGGCATGGGTAACTGCTTATTGTCAGGCGCTGAAACGGGCAGATAATCCACCGGCCGGATTTCAAAATCGGGTGTATATTCTATTATGGTAATGGTTTGATTTTCGAAACCATTTTCCTCACCTACTTTATGAAATTTATAATTTGACAGCAGCAAATCTCCTTCCAGGTAATCAGTACATTTAATGAAGTTACTTCCATAGGTATGCAATGCTTTTCCAAAAAAGTACATGATATCATATCCCAGAAAAGCCAGGTTATAACCCGATGAAGCTATTTTATACGGTTCGAACTCGAATGCACTTTTAAACTCATTCAGGAAAGAAATAACCTCTTCATCATCATAATCGATAAAATAAGGAGTGTAGTAGTGATAATCAAGCGCATGAAGGTATTCAATTTCAATATTTCTATACCGGTGCCAGGAAGGATGCCCCACCAGCCGGATGTCGTATTTATTCCTTTGCATATATATCTGTCTTATGGCATCGGTGACATAAACCTCGTTGTTTGAGGCGATGATGATTACATTTTCCTTTTCGGTAGAAAGGGCATGCCGCAACGATTGAATTCCATTTTCATTTAAAACCACTTCTCTGATTACTGCATCATCAAAAACGTTATTCATTGAAATTTGACGCAGCAGCCGGGTTTTCACCGATTGAATAAAATCGTAACGAATTGAATCTCCCGAATGCACCAGGATAATATTTTCCTGATGAAAATTACTAACATATTCAAGCGCATAATCCATCTGTGTGCCGGATGCGGGGGTTACCTGGAACAGATAGGGATTGGAAAGTAACAGATCTTCCTGTGTGGAAAGTGGAGACACAAGCGGAATCTGATTAAACCGGGAAAAATCAGAAGTTTGTTTCAGTAAGTCCGAGTAAAAAGGTCCTATAATCAGATCAACTCGTTTTGATCGCATGTCAGAAAGAATATCCGCGACTTTTTGTGGGTTATTACCTGTATCATATACCTGAAGATCAAGGGAAAGACCCAATGCTTTAAGCCTGCCCAGGGCAAGTAAAACACCTTCATAAAATTCATACAATCCTTTATCATGTAAATCGCTGTTGTTATCCATGTCGATATCATGATCTATGTACAGGGGCAATAATAAAGCTACACGATAAGTTCTGTCCTCAGCATCAATTTGCAGTGAATCACAATACTCTTTAATTCTACGCTTCATAATCATAATACTATCCCCTATACGTCTGGAAGTATCAAGTCTCAAGGTATCATTGGTTGGAGGAATTACCTGCATGGCTTTCTTTTCCGCTTTAGGAATCTTAATTACCTGCCCGGCTTTAGGATCAGCGGCATACCGCAGCGATTCATTAATGGCTCTGATGCCTTCCACGGTAACATCATATCTTTTTGCAAGACTATAAAGGGTTTCTCCCTGTTTTACACGATAAAAGAAATAATCATAGGCTTCAGCAGGTGGCTTAATTGTATCCCGGGCAGGTTTGCGGGGAATTTTTATCACCTGGTCAATCTGAATGTTGCTGTACTGAATTTCAGGATTATGTTCAAAGAGTGCTTCAAGGGGCACATCGTAAAGCTTGGAAAGATAATAAAGAGTCTGACCTTCTTTAAAAATATGATATTCATATTCATCAGACTTTATCATGTTATCTTCTATAATCTCATCTTTAAAAGGAACTTTCAGTGTCTCTCCTTCTTTTATTCCCATCATCACTCCCGGGTTCTCTTCAGCTATTTCCTTTTGCGGTACGTTATAAGCCTGACTAATGGAAAACAATGTTTGCCCCTTTTTTACCACATGCAGGTAATATTGCTTGCCATCAAGCAGCACCTTATTTTTTGATCGCTTTACTTCCACGGGTTCCTGAGAAAAGCCGGTGGAAAAACAAAAGAGCAAAACTACCAGAATGCCAGACAAACGATGCCACTTTAAAGGTAAGATATGTATGTTTCTATCCATTTGGTTCTTATAAATTGATTAGCCTCTTAAAAATAACTATCAGAGAAGTTTTTTATTTCAGTTTTTGTAAAAAATCACTTACGTTTTTTTGCAAACGAGCATTGATATTTTCAGCGGATTCTTTCATAAAATCTTCACCTGTTATTTTCTCATACAATTCAATATACCGTTCTGAAACCAGATTCACAAATTTATCGTCCATTTCCGGTACCTGCTGACCTGTTTTTCCCTGGAATCCATTTTCAATCAGCCACTGCCTAACAAATTCTTTAGAAAGTTGTCGTTGCGGTAAATCCTTATTAAATAACTCTTTGTAAGTGTCTTTATAAAAATACCTTGAAGAATCAGGTGTATGTATTTCATCAATAAGGCAGATTTCTCCATTTCGATGTCCGAATTCATACTTGGTATCCACCAGAATTAATCCTTTTTGAGCAGCCATTTCTGTACCGCGCTGATACAGTTTTTGGGTATATTCCTCTAATTGGTTGTACTCAGCTTCACCTACGAGCTTCTTATCCAGAATCTCCTCCCTGGAAATATCTTCGTCATGGCCTTGGTGTGCCTTGGTAGTAGGTGTGATGATGGGAGTGTCGAATTTTTGATTTTCCCGCAACCCCTCCTTTAAAGTTACACCACAAAGCACTCTTTTTCCCTCACGGTACTCACGCCAGGCGTGGCCGGTAAGATATCCCCGAATGACCATCTCCACAGGATACGTCTCCGCTTTATAGCCTACTGTAACCATCGGATCGGGTGAACCGATCTTCCAGTTTGGTACAATATCGGCGGTTGCGTCTAAAAACTTACCTGCAATCTGGTTTAAAACCTGCCCTTTAAAGGGGATTCCCCGGGGCAAAACCACATCAAAAGCAGAAATTCTGTCGGTAGCAACCATTATTAAAATATCATTTTCCATGTGGTAAACATCCCGAACCTTTCCGCGATAAACGTTTTGTATTCCCGGCAGGGAAAGATTAGATTCAACTACAGCCTGGTTCATAAATTCTTTTGATTTATTTTTATTCATTGGTTTGTTCGAGCTTTCCCGGCACCTCCTTTTTCAATTCGTCATATGCCTTTACAATTTTCTTCACCAGGGGATGCCGTACAATATCTTTGACATTAAAATACACGAATGAAATACCAGGTATGTTGTTCAAAATTTTCAGCACCTGCACAAGACCGCTTGAACGCTTATCAGGCAAGTCAATTTGGGTTACATCTCCATTGACGATAAAACGCGAATTATTTCCCATGCGGGTTAAAAACATTTTTAGCTGATTGATGGTGGCATTTTGCGCCTCATCCAGGATTACAAAGGAATTTTCCAGTGTCCGGCCACGCATAAATGCCAGTGGGGCAATCTGCACGGTTCCATCTTCAAGATATCCATTCAGCTTTTTCACCGGTATCATATCATTCAGGGCATCATAAAGAGGCTGAAGATATGGATCGAGTTTCTCTTTTAAATCGCCGGGTAAAAATCCCAGGTGCTCACCGGCTTCTACAGCCGGACGGGTGAGTACGATGCGCTTCACCTCTTTCATGCGCAGAGACCTAACTGCAAGGGCAATAGCCGTATAGGTTTTACCACTTCCTGCCGGACCTACGGCAAAAATAAGATCGTCCTTACTGTATGCATCCACTAATTTTTGCTGATTAGCAGAACGTGCTTTGATAATTTTGCCATAATTCCCATATACGATAACATCATCATTATTCAATGATGTTGACACCTGATCTGGTTTACGTTCTTCCAGTATGGCACTAATATCTTCAGGCATTAGCCTGTTATAAGTATTGTAATGATGAATAATGGCATGCATCTTTTCTTCAAAATCGGCAATTGCGCCTTTTTCTCCAAATATTTTTATTTCATTGCCGCGTGCAATAATCTTCATTTTGGGATAATGCCTTTTCAGTATCTCAAAATTTTCATTATTTACACTATAAATATTCAAAGGATCAATACCTTCGAGATAGATGATTTTTTCTATCATAAATTATTGCACAATATTTTTTACTTTTGGTACTGCAAAGTAACCTATTTTTTTTGATTTGTCAACGCAGATGTTCCATTCATATCAACCCATTGCAAATGCTTTTGTTTTTTTTATTTCCCGCAAAGGAAATACCTGTCAAAATTTTTTGGAATCAGCTACTAAATTATTTTAATTTATGCGGCTGATCACCCTCACCACCGACTGGTATAAAAATGATTATTACAACTCTGCCATACATGGGTATATCCTTGGGAAATGTCCCGATGCAAGAATTGTGGAAATTACCAACAGCATCAATGCGTTTAATACTTCACAAACTGCTTTTGTTATTCGGAACAGTTACAAGTATTACCCTGCAGGTACCATCCATATTATCTCCGTTGGAAGTGATAATTCAACGCTGGGGGCACACCTGGTTGCAGAATGTGAAAATCAGTATTTTATTTGTGCGGATAATGGTATTTTAAGCCTTGCCTTGCAATCAGCACCAAAAAAGGTAATAAAGCTATCGGATGATACGGTTACCAGCTTCCCGGAACTGAACAATATGGCTGCCGCTGCATGTGCCATCCATAATGGCGCTAAACTGGATCAGCTGGGGGTGCCGGTGCAGGAAATGGCTACTTTTACACCACTAAGGCCGCTGGTTGATAAAAATGTAATAACAGGTAATGTGATTTACATCGATTCATTTGACAATATCATTACAAATATCTCGAAAAAACTTTTTGAAAAAACCGGAGAAGGAAAGAAATACACCATTTTTGTTAACAGCAATCATTATAAGATTGAAAAGCTGAACAAAGGATATAACGAAACAACTCCCGGAGAGTTGCTGGCTTTATTTAATGCCGCAGATTTACTGGAAATTGCCATCAATAAAGGCAAGGTGGCCAGCTTGCTGAGCCTGGATACCAATTCAAAAATACGAATAAAGTTTAAAGAATAGATTCTAACACGAATTTAATGGTAACTTGCAATTTGTTTATATATAGTTGAAATATAGTTTAACGTTGTTTATATGTTGTTTTTTGGATTTCAGAAGCTGGAAATTTATCAGCTTTCAAAAGAGTTGGTAAAGGATATTTATAAGTTAAGCAGTTCTTTTCCACCAGATGAAAAGTATGCGCTTGTACAGCAAATAAATAGAGCAGCAGTTTCAGTTGCCTCAAATATTGCAGAAGGAACAAGCAGGAATGGTTACCAGGAGAAAACACATTTTATTAATATATCTTACAGCTCTTTAATGGAAATTGTTTGCCAAACAGAGATAGCTTTTGAATTAGGATACCTAAAGAAGGATGCATTTGAAAATATTTCGAAAAAGGCAAAAAAACTATCGGTAAAAATGAGCAACTATATTGCGTCAATCAAAAAAAACAACATTTAAACCATATTTCAACCACATTTACAACTATATTTAAACAGTATTTTAGGTCCTGTAAAAATATTTAACCACTAAAATAAGGGTAGTACCAAAGAATAAATATAATTTAATTATGCAAAACCCTGAAAAATTAAAAGCATTTGAACGCCTGCTCACGGTGATGGACGACCTAAGAGAGAAATGTCCGTGGGACAGGGAACAAACCTTCGAAAGTCTGAGAAACTTAACCATAGAAGAAGTATATGAGCTGGCAGATGCCATTATGGATAAAAACACCGGTGAAATAAAAAAAGAGCTGGGAGACATTGCCCTGCATATTGTTTTCTATGCAAAAATAGCAGAAGAACAAAAGCAATTTGATATTGCAGACGTACTGAATGCCGTATGTGAAAAACTGATTTTCAGGCATCCGCATGTGTATGGTGATGTTGATGTAAAAAATAATGCAGAAAAAGTGAAAAACAACTGGGAAGACCTGAAGATGAAAGAAGGCAACCGTTCCGTACTGGCCGGTGTACCAGCTTCGCTGCCGGCCCTGATAAAAGCCAATCGCGTGCAGGAGAAAGTGCGTGCCATTGGTTTTGACTGGGACAAACGCGAACAGGTCTGGGATAAGGTACAGGAAGAGATGCATGAACTAAAATCAGAAATTGACGCACAAAATGCAGATAAAACAGAAGCAGAATTCGGCGACCTGCTTTTCTCAATTGTAAATGCTGCCCGCTTGTATGGTGTTGATCCGGAAACTGCACTTGAACGTACCAACAAAAAATTTATAAAAAGATTTAAATTTCTTGAGAAAGAAACCCTTGACGCCGGGAAAAAGCTCCGTGACATGAGCCTGGATGAAATGAACCTGGTGTGGGAAAAAGCCAAGGAAGAGGATGATCGTTGAGCACGATGATCCGGAATAACCATCTTTTTTAACATATCAGTGCATGCCGGCAGGTGAATCGAAAAAAGCTATATTTACGTCATCAATCATAATGTATGGAATTACATCATACCAATAAACAGTTTTTATAAAACAAATCTAAAGGTAATTGAGTTAAATAAGTATGGGTAATATCTAATAATAGCAATTATGATGCTAATTTTAAAATAACCCACTTAAAACATTGTAACATCTGAATTACAAGATAAATTTTACCTTTTCGAAAATACATTTTCTTATCAAAATAACATTAACATGAAACATTTATATCTTCTATTTATCTCAACATTCATTTTTTCTCTCTCTGCTTTTTCACAGTTAAGTACGCAGGAAAAACCCCGCAGCCTGCGGGGCAACGTACAAAAAAGCAGCATAGAACTTCCTGTTGCAAATTTGCCTGCAGTTCCTGTGGAAAAGTTGCTCAAAGAAGATGAGGAATTTCCAACCCCTTTCCGGTATGCGCAGATAGCAGAATTAGAAGTGGATATTTTGTCAGATGCAGAAATAACAGAAGTGGCAAATGGCACCGTGTATTTGTATAATTTAAAGGGAGAAAATGCATATTCCCTGCAGACTACTTTTGAACCATTTTTCTTACCCAAAGGATATGAATTATACGTGTATAATGAAAACATGATGCTTGGGGCTTTTACCAGCAGAAATAATAAACCTTACAAATCTTTAACCATACAGGATATTCCGGGTAATGAGCTAACCATTGAGCTTTTTGTTCCTGCCCATGCTGAGGCAACAAATGCAGCATTGACCTTACGCAGCGTATCACAGGCTTACCGCGATATTTTCTCAACAAAAGACACAAAGGAAAGTGTTTTTATTGATATAAATTGCGAAGAGGGAGATAACTGGCAGCTTGAAAAGCATGCAGTGGCCAAAATGACGTACCAGCGCGATGATGGCTCCTATCTGTGTACCGGAGCTCTTGTAAACAATACAGCCGAGGACGGAACACCCTATTTTTTAACGGCATATCATTGTTTGAATACGAATGAATCTGCTGAAACTTTGATTACTTATTTTAATTATGAAAGAAGTGATTGTAATGGATTAGGAAACGCCGGAAAAACTCTATCAGGTGCTTCACTCAAAGCATCCCTGGATGAAAGCGACTTCACATTACTCTTACTTGATGAACAGCCCACCCCGGATTATCAGCCATATTTTGCGGGATGGAATGCTACAGAAGATCGACCATTTTCGACCGTTAGTATACACCATCCAAATGGTGAAAGGAAAAAAATTTCTGTTGATTTTGATCCGGCCTTCAGTTACAATGATAATATAAATTGGGGTGAAAATATTATTTCTCCACCCAACTCACACTGGGTGTTACAATTTGACCGAGGGGCTACAGCCGGAGGTTCATCTGGTTCTCCATTATTTAATGAGGAAGGCCTAATCATTGGACAGCTACATGGAGGTTCAAATAATATTGATTTCTATGGTAAATTTTTTTATTCATGGAACAAAGTACCTTTTTTGGCCCAAAGTCTTTATTTGTGGCTTGATCCTTTGAATAAAGGTGTACGGAAATTGCAAGGTTATTTCCCACCAGACAATCATCCTGAAGCACATTTCTATGTTGATATAAATCCAACCTGCAAAAACACACCTATACAATTGCAAAATAAATCACTATTTCAACAAGGGAGTTATGAATGGACAATCTCCCCCAATAGCTATATCTTTCTGGAAGGCACTTCTAATACATCAGAAGAACCAGTTGTTTCATTTCAGGATGAGGTTTCTTATACTATTTCCTTAAAAACAACTTACAATAATCTGACTGATATTAGGATTCGCAGTAATTACCTTGAAGCCAGTAGCACAATAAAAATATCCCCAATCGATACCAGTGCCTTTGGTTTGCAGGCTGGTATAATTGAAGATGTATATTTTACAGGCGCTGAACAATACATAATCAATCTCCCCGAAGAATTAAAACTGGAGGAATCTTCATTTGATACATTGCGTTTTAGCCTTAACACCTCGGTACAAAGGACAGGCTTTTTAGAAGTTCCCATCACAATAATAGGAAAACATGGAGAATGTTCTGATGAGTTAACATTCCATATACCTATAATATACAATGATAGCGTGGAGCTAGCCCATGAACTTGCTTTAGACACATTACTTGGACCTTTCAATAACATATTAGCCACTACCCAACCAAATGAGCCCGTGCCTAATGGTGATGATTGTTTTTCTCAGATTGAATGGTGCAGTTGCAATGTCAGTGATACCATACTGGAAAATAGTGTATGGTTTACATTTACAGCTCCACAAAGCGGCATAGTTGGAATAAATACTAAAGGATTTGATAATCAAATAGCATTATATGATGCTGAATCTGCCGAAGATTTACTCTCTGGTGATGAAACAAAATACAGTTTAATCGCTGCCAGCGATGATGTTGAGGGGATATCTGACTTTTCTGCTTCAATATTTAAGGCAGTAGTTACCCCAGGGAAGCAATACTGGTTGCAAGTTGACGGAAGTGCTTGTGGGGCAGAGGGTGAATTTTACGTTAAAATTATTGATGAGGAATATATACCAACGAACACAGCTCCCGACTTGAAAATTCAAGAAGAAACAATACAGATCTATCCTAACCCCGTAAAAAACACCCTTAACATATCTATTGGGGAAGAAGATGAAACAATAGAAAAAATTATTTTTCTTGATCAGACTGGTAAAGTATTAAAAGTTCATAATTCTGAAGATAAGTATTTAAATTCTCATAATTTAAACTTTACTCCAGGTATATATTTACTTAAGATTATTACTAATAAGAAAATACATACAAAAAAGTTTATTGTTGAATAAGAGAATTTATTTATTCTTTTGATTGAAGATAAACCTACAGGGTTTGCTGAAAAGATCTTAATGATGTAGGATTAAGAAATAGCAAATTAAAGCTTTATAAACATATGAGTACTGATAGAGTCATCATTAGTTATAAGACTAATAAAAATCAATAAAGATATCCCTAAATGCTAAACGCTTGGTTTCGTTTAGCATTTAGATACTTTATTTATAAATTACCTGGTGATATTCTATTACAAACATAACATGGCCTTCATTTTCAGCAGGCCATTTGAATAAAGTCTATTTGATTATTTTATTTAAGCTAACCCTTTCCACGTTTCCAAAAACTTTTAATAAATCAACATCGATTTCCTTTGGATTACCAATGATTCCAATGGCGATAGGCTTATTCTTTAAATTATTCTCATAAAAATCTAATAAATCTGAAAAGCTCATATTTTCAACCGCTGGTACTACCTCCCTCTCTAATGATTTATCAAACCCTTTATTTTTTAAATCTTCATAATACTTTGTCATTTTTCTGAAATTGGGCTGATCAGCCTCCAGGGAAAGGGCAATATAGTTTCGAATCTCATCCATTCTGTATTCCTGTGAGGGCATATGTCTGATCAAACTCATATATGTATCCAATGCATTTACTGTTTTATCGGATTGAGTCCCAACAAAACCATTAAAATAAAATGAATATCCTGCATAATCAGGTATGTCAAACTTACCCTCTGCATGATAAGCCATGGCATGTTTCCCCCTTATCTCTTTCATAATTAACCCATTGAATCCACCACTAAAATATTGATTAAAAGCATATATATCAGGCATTAACTCTGTGTTAAAAGTATCGCCAAGACAGTAAAAGAATATTCGGCTTTGATTTGCCTCTCTATTTGCAACAAAAAACACAGAATTTTCCTGATAGGCTTTTAATGTTCTTGATTTTGGCTTGTCATTTACCTTCTCTGTCTTCTTAAGTGGTAAATTCACACTTAATACTTCATGAACTTCATCACATGGCAATTTGCCAACATAGTGAATTTGAGCATTATAGTCTGTAGCTTTTTGAAAAGCACCAGTAAGATCGCTAATGATGAGGTTAAATATATCCTCTTCATTTAACCGATTTATATACTTAGACTCCTCCCCGAACATAATATATTCCTTAAGGGCGTCAAACTGATAGTCGTAATCCTCACGTTCAATTATTTGTGACTGATATGCCCGCCCTTTAATATTGGAAACCTGTTTCTCATCCAATTCCGGCATCAGAATCTGTCTGGTCATCAAATTACAAATCGATTCGAGTTTATCCTCCAGACCTTCAACAGAAACATAAACATGTTCATCGTCAGAGGAATAGTTTATCTTTGCATTCAACTTGGCTAGTTCATCCCTAAACTCCTGCGGTTTAAATGCTGCCATTACACCCGCCCCATTCATTAATTGCACAGCCATATCCAATTCCGGAATATCCAATTCACCGACATTATATTGTATGGTCATGGTGAAAATATTGTTTTCTGGATTAGGATAATAAAATAATTTACTTTTTTCGTTTATTTTTCTTGTTTCAATTTGCTCAAATGAAACTGTGTTTTCTACTTCATCTGTTGCGTTAATGCGTTCAACATAATGTGAGTACATGCTTTTTGTCGCATTTGGATGATTCATTGTCTTTGGGAAATCATGCTTCTCAACGAAAAATTCATTGTTCTCTATTTTACCTTCATCAACCTGTATAGCGAGGTAGTTTTCATTTACATATTTTTCAATTACCCTTTTTACATCATCCGAATTAATACTCCTGACAATCTCTGAATATTCAAAAATATTATCCAATCCACGTTCGTTTATAAAAATTTGAGACACAACTTGCGCCTTGCCTTTCGATGTTTCCAATTTTCGGTCAAAAGTTCTTATCATATTGTTTTTTACTGATTCCAAAAGCCACTCTTCATATTCCTCATTAACAAGCTTGCTTATCTGTTCTGATAATAGTTTTTCAACATGCTTGTGAGATTCGAATCTTCGCTGACTGTAATCATAAGCAGGTATTGCGTTAATAAATATTTTCCCGTTATATTTAAAATTATATAAATCAGATATTGCATACATTAAATCTCCTTGCAAAACTAGCTTATCTAATAATCCGGTATTATTAGAATTTGAAAGTAACTGAAGTGCTACTTCCAGGGTATATGTGTCTTTATGATTTTGAGGAACTCCATTATATACCATCACAACCTGGGGAACAAAACCACCGGTTATTGATACTTTTTCTCGCCCATTATTATAAGTATTAGACAAATAAGTAGTATCCTGAGTCTTGATTCCTGAAATTCTTGAAAACTTTTTATTTACAACATTTGCAATCTCTTCAGTTTTAATATCACCTACTAATATTAAAGCCATATTATCAGGCACATAATATGTGTTATAGAAATCTATTAACTGTGCCATATTTGGATTCTTTAAATGTTCACCATATCCAATTACAGGCCTGCTATAGGGTGTTTCTTGGAAAGCTTCAGAGAACAACAAGTATTGCAACTTAATATTTTGATTATCCTGATACATGTTATATTCCTCATATACAGTCTCTAATTCATTTTGAAACCCTCTGAAAACAGGATTAATAAAACGGGTAGAATATAATTCAAGCCATTTTAATAATTGTGATTTAGGAAATGTATTATAATAAGTAGTATAATCATAACTGGTTCCTGCATTTAAATCCGTACCTCCTATACCCTCTATAAGCATCATAAACTCATCCTGTAAACTAATTGAAGCCTGTTGCACAGTAAGATCATTAATTTCCAAATCAATAGCTCGTCGCTGTTCTTCATTATCAGATTTAGACCTTGCATTATATTTTTCAATGATTGCATTGTAAATAGAATCCTCTTTGTGCCACTCAAGTGCACCAATAAAATCTGTGCCCTTAAACATTAAATGTTCAAGATAATGTGCTAATCCGGTATAATTCTGTGGATCATTAATTGATCCTGCTTTAACGGAGACCATACCAAAAATATCAGTTTTGGTAGTATCTTCCCATACAAAGACACTTAACCCATTCTGAAGTTTAAAACCTTTTAATCCCTGAGCATTAAGAGACCAGGAAATTAGTAATAGTAAAGAAATACTAATTAAACGATTCATAATATATTCCTATTTTTTAATAACACCAAAAATGCGACTCATACCAATTATAAAATTAATAAATTCTAAATAAAATTGCTTTGAATTTTATAAAAAAAGGTTGCTTTTAAATAAAGCAACCTTTTCCAAACATAATAATATTAATATCTATTCAACATAAGAGAAAGTAGTGCTAAGAAAATAAACACTAAACATATCTGTTACATCGGTATGTGCAAGGGCTAAATATAAGTTTCCACCCTGATAGGAAGTTGGTATGTTTATGCTTGCTGTAAAAGCTTCACCATCCTGTAATGTTGTTGTATAAAGGACTTCGGCATCTGCAACATTATCTTCAGTAATTGGAGTGGTTGAAGCAACTAATTTAAGTGTTTCATTAGGAAAATTGGGATCACCAGCCTGAACTGTGAAAGAGAGCAAACCATCAATGCCGCTAAGCTCTAACTCAGGATAAACAAGATAATTCTCAGGAGTTAATGGCTCATTAAGCCAAGAGTATGAAATAAATGCCACCTGACCTGCTTCTTCATCATAGTATGTTAGTGACCAATCATTCCCATCGCCATCCTTATCAATTGTAGAAAAACCAGCACTTTCCCATTCTTCAACTGTAGCTTTATCATATGATATACTAAAAGGAGTAACACTTTCTTTGGTAGTAAAAGTCCCTACATCCCCTGTAGTAGTGCCACCCATGATAGTTGTAGCAAAAGATTTATAGTAATAAGTTTTATTTTCCTTCAGATCTGTAGCTGTAACCTCAAATTCATCTGTTCCAGCAGTAGCGGGAATTACCATTTGGGTAGAAAAATCTTCCAATGTATCAATGATAAATCCCCTGTCCACATATCCAGTATCAGCAGTAGCAGCAAGGGTAGCGTAGGTGGCGCTAACTTTTATCAGTTGATCATTGGAAACTTGCGGGGCTTGTGATTGATCATATTCATACATATAGTCTTCAGGTATTGTAAGCTCCTCTTCACAAGCTGAAAAAGTGAGTAGTATCACAAGGACACCTATAATAAATTTATATGTTTTCATATAGTTTATATTTTAATTTAATTGAACCCGGGATATGCATTTGTATTAATAACATTTCCCGGGTAATAATTTATTTTTTAATTAAGGGTTATTATCGGTTGGTGAAATATCAATGTTATTGTCTATTTCATCCGTTGGTAATTGATAGGTAAATAACCAACTTTCAGGTTCTACAACCAATTGTGCATCCTCATTATGGTTTGAACCGGGATAGTCTCTGTCAATCCCCTTCTTCAACCGTTTAATATCAAAAAGTGCTATACCCAATTCACCCCAGAGTTCAATTCTTCTTTGAATTCTAATTTCATCGAGTAAATCTCCAGAGGGAAGGCTATAGTTTGGATCTCTCTTAGCCATTAATTCAAGGAGTAAGGCTTCAGCCTCACCAGTCCTACCCAATTCAGCGAGTGCCTCAGCTTCAATCAAATACATCTCAGCAACACGCATGTAAACCAAATCTTGTGTGTTATCTGCACCATCATCACTGGGGCCGAATTTTCCGTTAACATATGCGGGTATGGCAACACTATCAAATCCGCCACCAGGAAAAGTGGTTAATTCTGGTGATTGATATGCTTTTTTTCTAAAATCATCTATTCCCATATGATCATATAATCTTCTGTCTATGGCTTTATGCATTCCCGTAAGTGATGCATATCCATAACTCATAGTTGAGATGAACGATGGGTGATTAACAATACCGGATTGAACAATATCCAGGTCAACCGTAACTATCGATCCCCACATCCAACCGGGATTACTTATATATTTAAAGCCATCAAGATATTCAGCTCCTGACATTAATGAGAGTCCCTGACGAGCAGAATTTGCAGCATTAACAGCATTTTCCCAATCGCGCATATGCAAATAAACCCTGGCTAAAAATCCATATGCTACGTTTTGATTGATAAATGCCTTTGTAGGTCGGTTATAACCATCAAGTAAAGCAATTGCCCGGGTTAAGTCATCTATCATTTGTGCATAAATATCACGCATTGGAGCGCGTGGATTCTCATCAGCTGGAACTTCAAGAATTAAAGGTACACCAGGCGCATCTTCATTACCAAAGTAGGTTTTCTGATAAAACTGAACCAGATAATGATAACTATAGGCTCTTGTTGCAAGTGCCTGGCCAAGATATGCCTGCAGCGTAGCATTTTCAGTATCAGCCGGAATTTGCACAATAATATCATTTGCATTTTTTATATTCCTATAGAAATAAGTCCATACCTGTAATGGGTGAAAATAATCAGCTAACTTACTA
>JBEPYD010000019.1:0-4531 GCA_041641575.1 Bacteroidales bacterium | reverse complement strand
TCAAAATAATACCATCCATAAGAGCCTGAAGTTTGCACTATGTCTTCACCCATCATATCGGCCATGTGCAAAATACCCTTAATACCATGGTCATCATGCCGTACTGAACTTCTATCAAGTGCGTTATAGGCAACCAACCAGGAATACATTCCGGCTAGTTGAGGTTCTAAAATCTCCGCAAATGCTTCAGGATCTTGTTCCGCAAGGTTCTCAATCTGCGACTGAGAAACAGTGGTGGCAGGACTAGTATCCAGATCTTCACTACAGGAAGAAAAAAGGAAAGCACCTACCATTAAAAAATATAAAAATTTAATATATTTATTCATAGTTGTATTTTTTTAATTTAGAAAGTTAAATTGATTCCGCCGGAAATTGTTTTAATGGGCGAATAATTTAAATCACCTCCGGTAACCACACCATCAAAATACAGTCTTGGATCAAAGCCTTGTCTTTTTGATGTAAAGAATACATTATCTCCTACAACATATAGTCGTAACTGCTGTATTCCAATGCCCTCTGTTACTCTTTGGGGTAAGGTATAACCTAACACAATATTTCTCAGAGAAAAATAAGATCCGTCTATTAGAAACCGGTCACTCACACCATTGGCATCTCTGTATCGATCAACAATAGGTACATCTGTATTGGTGTTTTGTGGTGTCCATCTCTTGTAAATATCACGATGCCAGTTAGAACCAATACTATTCGCATCTCCGGCATGCATAAATGAAGCATAAATACCATCATAGGTATATCCACCTATTTGATAAGCGGTCTGAATACCCAAATCAAATCCCATGTATTCCATGTTCATATTAATACCACCAAATAAATCAGGTACAGCATCTTTACCAGTATTATACCGTGTGGCATCACCCCATTCAGTAGTAGTTTCTCTTCCTGTTATATTGCCGGTTTCTTCATCAAGAATATCCATGTACCACATAGCTCTCCCGGATTCCGGATCAACCCCAGCATATTCTCTCATAAAGAACAAGTATGGCGATTCTCCTTCTTCCCATTTTTGAGTACCTCCCCTGATAAGCCCATTTTCCTTGTAAATTTCAGGAAGTTCCTCGATTGTGGCTGAATAATTAGTAGCATTAAATGAAACACTCCAATAAAAATCGCTTGTGTTAACGATATCTGCTTGCAATTCGAACTCTACGCCCGTATTTGTGAGTTTTCCTAAATTATATGGTATTTCTGAGATACCGGTTGAAGGTGCCTGTGGCAGAATAAACAGAAGATCTGAACTGGTTCGGGTAAAAAAGTCAACACTACCACTGAAACGGGTTAAAAATCCATAATCTATACCAACAGTGAAAGAATTATTGCTCTCCCACTTCAATTCCTGATTTCCTTTAAAAGCAAAATTAAAACCAACAGCATTATCATTATTTACAATTGAATATTGATCTTCATATGCATAATAATAGTAATATGGGAAGGCACTTCCTAAATTATCATTCCCAATTTTACCATAGCTTACCCTAAGTTTTAAAATATCAAGTGCATTCGCATTTTGTAAGAATGCCTCCTGATTTATTATCCATGATGCACCAGCTGACCAAAATGTTCCCCATCGGTTGTCAGGATGAAATCTGGAGCTCCCATCGTATCGTAAACTGGCATCAATATAATATTTTTTCATAAATCCATAATTGAATGTGCCAAAGTAGCTTTCCAATGCATAATCATATCCATATGACCCTACAGAGGACATAACTACAGCCCAATCCAACTCATCAATTGAGGGAAACAGGTAATTTGTTTTTCCCCCATAATTTAAAGAAAAATCCCTTTTGTATAATTCATGCCCTATTTTGGCAATTAAAGAATGATTGTCACCAAATTCTTTATTATAGGTAAGAATCTGGTTAAGGTTTAAAGTGCGGGTTACTCCACTTGATTTATAAATATAACCACCTTGAGCGGCATATTGTCCAATTTCTCTGTTATCAACACGTAGCCTGTTTGTTTGGGCATTATCTACACCCAGGTTCAAACCAAGCTTAAGATCATCAGTGAATGAAATCTCTGCTCCACTCACTATGTTTATACGATCCAGTTTTGTGCTTTCTGTATTCAATCTCTGCGTTCCGGCAGGGTTAGCTATAGGCATCACAGGACGTTTCATATCATCTCTGTCACCAAAGTCATACTGTTTTTCGCCATTTTCATCCAAATCAAGCGTACCATCAAGATTATGTTGAAATACGGGATAAATAGGTGCAACAACCTCTGAAACATAAAAAAGGTTTGCGGAAGATAAACCTGTAGAGGTAGGATTTCTAATATCTGTATTAATGTATGCCACGTTACCGGTAATCTGTAGCCAATCAGTAACATCTTGCGTAACTTTTAAACGGGAAGAATAACGTTCAAATCCTGTATTTGGGCTATATCCTTCATCATCAAGGTAGTTAAAAGATAAGAAATAATTGGTACCCTGGTTCACACCACTTAAACTTGCAGAATGTTCCTGTCTTATGCCAGGTTCAAATACCTCATCTTCCCAGCTTTCATTATACAATAAATTGGCATTATCGTTAAGTTGTCCAGTATAAGGATTAACCAACTGATTATCCGGTACATCATACGTATTATAACCTAACATCCACTCAATTGATCCAGTTTGCGGATTTTGGTATTTTATCAGACGGTTCGAAGCATACATACCAGATGACAAATAGGAATCACCCTGATTATAATATCGGTCATTTCTTAGCGCTTCCCAAAACATTTCATAATAATTATCAGGAGAATTCATCATATCATAACCTTCATAGGCTCTTGAGTTTACACCAACACGGCTGTCAACAACAATTCTGGGTTGTGCATTGGTTCCACGGCGTGTGGTGATCAATATTACACCATTTGCAGCTCTTGCACCATAAAGTGCAGTTGCAGATGCGTCTTTCAACACTGTCATTGATTCTACATCAATTTGACTGATGTTGTTAATATTGCCTTCATATGGCACACCGTCAACCACATATAAAGGAGAACTACTTGCAGAAAGTGAGCCCATACCACGAATTCGCACACTCGCACCTGAACCGGGCTGTCCTGAACTGCTCGTGGTTTGAACTCCGGCAACTGCACCTTCCAGTGCACGTGTAATGTTAGAAACCTGTGTGCGTTGCAAATCTTCACCTCCTACCTCCGTTTGAGAACCAGTAAGTGAACGTTTCGTTTGGGTACCATAAGCGGTAACCACAACTTCATCTAACCCTAATAATTCAGCCTGTAGTTCAGCATTCACAACCTCACCCACTCCTATGGGGATTTCTTTGCTTGTCATACCTACAAAGCTAAATACGAGGGTATTAGCATCTGATGGAACATTAATTGAATAACGTCCATCAATGTCCGTTGTGGTCCCAATGGTTGTCCCTTTGACAACAACGGAAACACCAGGGATTGGTTGCCCATCCTCAGCTCCAACAACCACACCTGTTATTTCCCGCGTTTGTGCATTCAGGCTTAGGGAACCTATGAATGCAAGGAACGCCAGAAAAAGCGTAAATCTTTTCATAAAATTAAATTTTAGGTTACAAAAAAAATAGTTAAACAATGTTAAATCTCACTTCAAAACTATAAAATTTTTTTGTTAACAAAAAAATAATGTTGGCTTCAAAATCACTATACAATGGTGTTTATACAAAAAAAAGAGGTTGCTGAACTCAGCAACCTCTTAATTTTCAGAAGTATATTATTGGTGCAGTATGTTAGTTAACATCCCACCAAAGTTTTGAAGTTATGGCATCACCATCTTCATAACCGGCAACAGCTTCTGCCCAGTTTTCACCATTCAATGTTTGTTCGTATTGCGGATAACGCATACGTTTTGGCAAATCATCTGTAGGAATCAATGGTTCAAAGATGAAGTTTTTGGTGATGTTATAAGCAGGCACTGTGATGGTAAAAGCGCTGTTAGGTTCAACCAGCGTCTGTGGATATCCTGTCCTTCTGTATTCTGTCCAGGCCGTGTGCGGATCCATATACAATGCAATGTATTTTTGGGTAAGCACCGTTTCCATGGAGGCTGCAGGAACAGCAGCAATGTATGCATCAATATCTGCCGCTGCTACCCCCCATCTTTCCATAGAGGCACGGATACCAGCTTCATAATAAGTCTGATCCCATCCATTAAGCTCCGACATGATAAACATTACTTCAGCATAGGTAATTAAAGGCTGTCCAAAGTCAGGAGTATTGATAATTGCATCTCCGGGTAAAGATTCCCAGATAATAGTGGCTGCCTCTGAAGAGTTTTCTACAACAGGCATACCAATGAAAACATTGCTATCGTTAGGCTCAACAAAAATTTCAAGTCTGGGATCCTCAATGCCGGCAAATGGATTTGTAGTCAGGTCACTGCCCAGTGTATCCACAATGTTCTCACCTTTCAGCAATTGCACAAAGCTGTATGCGATGGCAAAGTCACTGCGGTTATCCACATTATATGCCCTGTAGTAAGGAGAAGCATTTACATCACTTGCCTCATAAACGAAAACTGCACTCT
>JBEPYD010000018.1:0-25113 GCA_041641575.1 Bacteroidales bacterium | reverse complement strand
TTTTTCTTACCCCCATAATCTTTTAACAGTTGCTTTATGGTATCATTTGTGCTGAATTGAGCCAGTGAATATGGGGTATCTGAAAAATTGATGTTTGCATCGGCATCGGCCCCTTTTTCAAGCAACAGGGCTGTCATGGCTGCACTGTTGTTTAAGATGGCTATTGTAAGTGCGGTTTGTTCTTTCTCATTTTTTACGTTTATGGCAGCGCCATTTGCCAGCAAGTAATTTCCTACCAGTGTATCGTTTTGTTCTGCAGCCAGCATCAAAGGGGTAAAGCCATATTTGTCTGTTTCATTGATGTTTGCATTATTAAGCAGCAAAAGGTTGGCTAATTCGGTATTGGCATTCATGGTGGCCACCATCAGTGGGGTAGTGCCATGCTTATCTTTTATATCAACATCAGCTTCATAATACAAAAGCATGTCGGTCATCAGGTAGTCATTGTAATAAACAGCATAATGCAGGGGAGAAGCACCAAACCTGTCTGCGGTATCAATGGTAGCCTCATTCCTGATGAGTAACTCGGCGATCTCGAGGTATCCTGCTTTTGCACTGGCAATGAGGGCCGTGGTTTCATCAATGGGGGCGGCATTTACATCAACACCCTTTTCTATTAGAATTTTTACGGCTCCTAAATTCCCCGATTCAGTTGCATACATCAGTGGTGTAACTCCTTCCCAGGTTTTTACTTCCGGATCTGCTCCCCGTGCAAGTAATAACTTCATGGCTGTGGTATCCCCCCGTTCTGAGGCATATAGCAGGTTGTAGTCATCCTCACCGATAATAAAATAACTGGTGTCTACAGGTGTAGCGCCTCTCTGTGCGTAGGTGATGCTGCAAGTTATACTGAGCAGCAGCAAGAGAATAATAACCTTTGTTTTGTTACCGTACATAATGCTTAAAAAATTTTTACCCTTTTACAGAAATTGTAAGTTTTAATGCAACAGCAACTATTGTACCTATGCTGCTACTTTTTGAGTAAAAATACAATTTTTTATTCCTTTATTCAGGGCGTGCTGAAAAAGTTTTTAAGGAGCTAATTTTACACCTCCCAGCACCAAAGGTGCCTAATCAACAGCCCGGCATGGAGGACCGGGTTGAAGAATTAACAGCTAAAGCGCTAAAGGCGCAGGATCATATCATTATATGTTTTACATGAAGTACGCTGGCTTCCTCACCTTCAGTGTTTATGAACCCTATTGCCATGATTCCCCGGTTGAAGCCCGGGGGCTGTTGAGTACGCATTTTCCTGAATTATATCTGAGTTTAATTTTGCAATTTGAACTGGTAATTACTGCATAAAGTGCATAAAAATCTAAAAGATGATTTTAATGATGTTTTTTATTATATCCATAATATCTTGCGAGAACCGCATCTTTCAAAGCCGTTTAATCCTTTACAATTTCAAAGAGTACTGGTGAAGTATCATCCATCTGCAAAATATGGAAAAGCATAGAATAAGAAATATTAGGCGCTGTTACTTTCTGCCAGTGATTTAAAACCTTCACCCAATACCTGATCGGCATTGAGTACAGTAACAAATGCATCAGGATCAATCTCTTTAATATAAGCATGCAGGATTATAAATTCACGACGACTGATATTGGTGAAAATCATTTTTTTCTTCTCCCCGCTGAACATGCCTTCGGCACTGAGGTATGTGCCACCTCTGTCAAGATCAATGAGGATCTTATCACGAATTTCTTCTGTTTTTGAAGAGATGATAAACACGGACTTTTGATAGCTCAAACCATTCAATACCCCATCAATAACTCTGCCGGTGATAAAAATCACTATCCAGCTATACAGCGGTATTTTCCAGTCCTGGAAGACAATTAAACCAAATAAAACAATTACCGAGTCGACAATAATAAGCGCCTGGCCCAGCGGCATCCGTGAAGCGTTCGCCAATATCATGGCCACGATATCTGAGCCACCAGATGTAGCCTGCGACATAAATATCAGACCCAGCCCCAGTCCAAGCAACACGCCACCAAAAATTGAAGAAAGCAAGGCATCATCATGCACAAGTGGTTCCGTACCCCATATAATTGTCATCACATCAATAAACACAGAACTCAGGATAAATCCGATAATAGTTTTAATCCCGAATTTAGGACCCAAAATCTTTATACCGATAATGGTTAGGGGTATATTCAGTATTAATCCCATAAGGCCTATGGGAAATCCTTCCGGGGCAAAGCTAAACACCCCTTTTGTAAGGTAATGGATAACAATACCTATTCCATAAACACCTCCTGGAACTATCCGGTAAGGTGATATAAAAAACACAAAAGAAGCCGCAAGTACCATTGAGCCTAATACTATAAGGCTGTAATTTTTAAACCATCGGGCAGTGAAAGGTTTTTCTGTACGTATAAAAGCCATAATGTAATTGTTTCTTATTTGACCGCAAATGTAATTATTTCAATTCTCTGTTTGCTGTTTAAAGAGCCTTGTATGATATGTTTAATAATAGTGTTTCTCAATATTTTTATTGAGCCTTAAATTCTTTATAAATAATCATCTAAAGCAAATGAAACACAATATTGGCCGGGGTATTTAAGTTCATTTTATTACTTTTACCCATGTAAAAAAACATATATGGATCATTACGTACCGGCTAAACCCACAGCTTTCCAGGTCATGGTAAAACCCATTGGACCTGTTTGCAACCTGAATTGCACTTACTGTTATTACCTGGAAAAGAAAAACCTCTACCGTCATCAGAAGAACTTTACGATGGATGAGGAAACGCTTGAGCTTTTCATTAAGCAACATATTGAGGGGCAGAACGTCCCCGCCATTAGTTTTGTATGGCAAGGTGGTGAACCAACACTCTTAGGAATTGATTATTACAAGAAGGCACTTGAGCTGCAAAAGAAGCATGCCAATGGCAAGCGCATAGAAAATGTACTGCAAACAAATGCTACCCTGCTTGATGATGAATGGTGTGAATTTTTTCATAAAAATGAATTTTTAATAGGCGTTTCTATTGACGGGCCTGAACAACTGCATGATTACTACCGCAAAACCAGGGGAGAAGAACCTACCTGGCATAAAGTAATGGAGGGAATCAAGCTGCTTAAAAAACACAAGGTTGAATTCAATACACTTACCGTAGTCAATCGCCACAACAGCTATCATGCCCTTGAAATTTACCGGTTTCTGAAAAAAATCGGGAGTGGCTTTTTGCAATTTATTCCCATTGTTGAGCGTATGGCCAATAACCCTGATCCGCACGGGCAGAACCTGGTAACTCCCTCTTACGGCGAAGATGCCACAGTAACTGAATGGAGCGTAGAGCCGGAACGATATGGTAAATTCCTGATTGAAATTTTCGATGAATGGGTAAGAAATGACGTTGGTCGGATATTCGTGCAGATGTTTGATGTTACACTTGCCAATTGGGTGGGAGAGAACCCGGGACTTTGTGTTTTTGGTGAAACTTGCGGGCAGGCCACTGCAATGGAGCATAATGGTGATTTATATTCCTGCGATCACTTTGTTTACAGCGACTATTTTTTAGGCAACATCAAAGAGCGAACAATCAAAGACATGATAACCTCACCTGAGCAGGTGAAGTTTGGGATGGATAAGCGTGATTCATTGCCTCAGTATTGCATGGAATGTGATTATCGTTTTGCCTGCCATGGCGAATGCCCTAAAAATCGTATACTTAAAACGCCTGATGGGGAGCCAGGCTTAAATTATTTATGCAAATCCTTCAAGATGTTTTTTGCACATGTGCATCCTTACATGCAATTTATGGGCGATGAACTGGCAAAAAAGCGTCCCCCGGCAAATGTTATGCAATGGGCACGAAAGCTTGATCAAAAAAAAGCAGGAATAAATCCTAATCCGCAGTCTGTTGTGGGGAGGAATGATCCATGCCCGTGTGGCAGTGGTAAAAAATTTAAAGCCTGCTGTTTACAAAGGTTTAATTAGTACCGTAAAAAATCGGGGTTTTTGGTACCATAAAAAGCGCAGTTTACTTACTGCTCAGGCGCAATGGGAACGGTGAAACTGAAGGTGCTTCCTTTTCCCTGCTGGCTTGAAACTTTTATATTTCCCCCATTTTTAACTACAAATTCTTTGCAGATTACTAGTCCAAGACCTGTTCCGGTTTCGCCAGAAGTACCGGCATTTGTGTAGTTGTCTTCTATGGTAAAAAGATTATCTATATGCGAAGGATCAATGCCGACGCCATTATCTTCAATAAACAGTTCTATTTCTTCATTTTCCTCCTTATGGTAAAACATGATTTTACCAAACATATCTGTAAACTTAATGGCATTGCTCAGCAGATTTCTTATTACTAAATTAATCATGTTATGATCAGCGTATACCATTATATTTTTGGGTATGGAAGATTGTATTTTAATGTGTTTTCTTTCACTGGATATACGGTGGAACTTAATGTTCTCTTCAATAGCAGTGTGGAGGTCAAATGTTTTTGGGTTATATTTTATCCGGTCGGTTTGCGTGCGTGCCCAGTGCAATAAATTTTCGAGCAATCCATAAGCATTTTCACTGGAAACTTTAATTAATTTCACCAGTTCGGTTTTTTCCTCCTCTGTTAATTTTTGATGGTCTTTTACCAGAAGGTCGGAGAGGCTGGTAATAGCCACAAAAGGGTTCTTTAAATCATGCGCAATTAATGAAAAGAATTTGTCCTTGGTTGCATTTAATTTTTCAAGTTCAGAATTTATCTGTTGCAAGCTATCTGCCTGAGCTTTTAGCTCTTCTGCCTGCTGTTGCACTTCTTCCTGTCTTTCTTCCAGTAATACGTTAACCTCGTGCAGATCTTCTGATTTTCTTTGCAGTTTAGCACGTGTCTGATACAAGGCGGTAATATCCCTGCCAATACCAATAATTCCTTTAATTTCGCCCTTATTGGCAATGAGTGGTACTTTAGTTGATGCTACAAAAAGTTTTTTTCCATGTTCATCAAAGCCAGGTTCTTCATGATTTATCAATGGCTGCCGTGTTTTCATAACATTTAAATCATCCTTGTAGAATTTTCTGGCCAATTCTTCAGGGTAGAAATCCATATCCGTTTTCCCAATGAGGTCGTCAGGAGAATCGGCACGCAGCGTTCGGGCAAGGGTTTTATTTGCAACTACAAAACGGCATTCGGTGTCTTTTATATAGATGTAATCAGGAATATTATCAATTAGTGTACGTAATTGATTTCGTTCAAGACGAATTTTTTCATTTGCTTTTTTTATTTCTTCTTCTGCCTTTTTCTCTGCTGTAACGTTTCGTCCTATCCCAATGGTGCCGATTATTTTTCCTCTGGTATTTCTTAATGGTGTTTTGGTAGTAGAAATAATAAGCTCATTACCCTGGGGATCTACACTGGGCTCTAACTGATTTTGAATGGTTTTTCCACTTTGAATAGTTTTAATGTCATCATCAAAGAATTGCTGTGCCAGTTCTTTGGGGTAAAAATCAAAATCAGTTTTTCCCATGAGATTTTCGGGTGTGGTTCCCATATTGGCAGCTACTGATTTGTTCGCCTGGATAAACCGGTTTTTAGTATCTTTTATATAGATAAAATCAGAAACAGTATCGATAATGTCCTGCAGGTAGTTTTTTTCCTTATTATCTTCATCTTCTTGAAATGATAAAGATAGTTTCTTAAGATTTCTCCATTTGATAAAAAAGAAAACTGCAGGAGCAGTTGCCAATAAAAAACCAATGATAAAATAATGGTAGGGTAAGAAAGAGATTACAAGTGGTAAAAACATTACCAGCTCTCCATCGGGTATTTGAATAGACCCCGAAGAGAACACAGGTAGCAGTATAGCTGACTTAAAGAACAAATAGAGTTTTGATTTTGTTAACAAAAACTTTGGTTTTAGTTTATTCAATCATTAGCCATATAACCTTCAATCAGTTAATACGATGTTTAATTGAAAAAGTTTATTTAAAACCCAAAAACCTTTGGCACCCATAAGCTCAGACCGGGTACATATGTTACCAAAAGCAATACAATTATCATGGCCACAAATAAAGGCATCAGCGGTTTAATCACTTTATCTATGGGTAACCCGGCCACGCTGCAACCAATAAACAGGACGGAACCCACGGGTGGTGTACATAATCCAACGCTTAAATTCAGCACCATAATTATTCCAAAATGTATGGGGTCAATACCCAGATCAACAACTATGGGCAGGAATATGGGAGTGAAAATTAATACAGCAGGTGTCATATCCATAAACACGCCTACAAATAATAATATCAGGTTTATCATTATTAAGATAGCAAACTTGTTCTCACTAAGACTTAACAATCCCGAACTTACTTCCTGCGGGATATTTTCGTAAGACATTACCCATGAAAGTCCCATGGAAGTGCCTACCAGCAGTAAAACGATAGCAGTTGTAACAACAGTTTTAAGCAATATTCCGGGAATATCCTTAACTTTTACTTCTTTGTATATCATTGCAAGCACCAGGGTATATAACACTGCCACAGCCGAGGCTTCGGTTGCTGTAAAAACACCTGCAATAATACCTCCAATTACAATTACAAGCAGCAAAAGGCTGGGTAAGGCATCGAGTAATCTTAGCATACTGTAGCGAAAGGTCACTTTCTCGCCAATGGGATAATTTCGTCTGTACGCCATAGCACCGGCCACTCCCATTAGTACAAGTCCTGTTAAAATTCCGGGTACATAACCGGCAAGAAAAAGGGCCGCTATGGAAACACCGCCTGAAGCAAGGGAATAGACAATGAGAATATTACTCGGGGGGATGGTGAGTCCGGTAGTGGCGGATGTAATATTTACAGCAGCACTATAATTTTTATCATAACCCTCTTCTTTCATTTTTGGAGTCATAATAGAACCTATGGCAGATGCAGAGGCAGCAGCTGATCCGGAGATTGCACCAAAAAGCATATTAGCCATTATGTTTACAAATGCCAGTCCACCCGGTAGGCGGCCTACAATTACCTTGGCAAATTCAATCAGTCTGTGGGCTATACCCCCCGAATTCATCAATTGGCCGGCAAGGATAAAGAATGGAATGGCAAGTAATGCAAAGCTGTCTAACCCAGTAGCAATGCGCTGCGACAGTGTGGTGAAAGCTGGCAATGGCATAATGCTTACCAGCATGGTAAGTGTGGCTGAGATACCTATGCTGTAGGCAATAGGCACACCAAGTGCTAACAGAATGATAAAACTAACCACCAGAATAAGAATACCCAAAAACTCCATAATATTTGAAAGATTTTATTGTTCTACTTGTTTTTTCTCTTTATATAATTTGTCCCAATAAATAATATCTGAAACGGCGTAAAAGAATATCAGTAATCCACTCACAGGAACCACAAGATATATATACCCAAGTGGTACCTGCAATGCTGATGAAAGCTGGTTAAGTTTCAGGGTAATATACACGAGTCGCACGCCGCCGATAATAAGCACAATAACAGCAAATGCTGCAATCAACAGGTTTATCAGGGCATCCAGATATTTACGTTTGTCAGGGTTTATCTTTTGTGGTAACAGTTCTATGGCCAGGTGCGCTTTTTTACCGGTGGCATAAGCTGCGCCAAAGAGTCCCACCCAGATAAGAAGAAAACCGGCAAGCTCGTCAGTAAAAGCACTGGGCTCTTTCATAAGATAGCGGGAAGCCACCTGCCATAATACATCCAAAACAAGAACGGCCATTATAAACACCAAAAATGCTTCGAGAACCTTATCAACAATTTTCCTTAATTTCATAATGTATCTGTCGTTAATTTCTTTTTAAAATGCTTATTTTCAAAGAGAAGGTGTTACTGTGTCTTTTTGTACCAATTCCTCTGCTGCCTGAATGCGCTTAATTAAATTATAAATATCCTCTTCACTTTTATACTCTTCATACAATGGTTCTACCATTTTTGCAAAGGGTTCTTTATCAGGATAAATAACTTCCACTCCGGCTTCCCTTACCGCATCAAGCGAGGCCTCTTCTGATTCTATCCATAATTTTCTCTGCACCTGCGCAGATTCATCCGCGGCTTCCTGCAACCACTGTTGTTCCTGTTCAGATAGTGAATTCCAAATGTGCGTGCTGACAAGCAGAATATCAGGTATGGTAGAATGTTCGTTTAATGAGTAATATTTACATACCTCATAGTGGTGTGACAGGTAAAAACTGGGTGGGTTATTTTCGGCACCATCCACCACACCGCCTTGTAGTGCGGTATAAAGCTCACCAAATGTAATGGGGGTGGGAGATCCCCCAAAAGCTTTTACCATATTCACGGCAGTATTGCTTTTCATTACCCGTATTTTTAGTCCTTGTAAATCATCCGGATGACGAATAGGATTCTCCTTGGTGTAAAAGCTACGGCTGCCGGCATCATAAAAGGTTAATCCTCGTAACCAGAATTCCTCAGCAGATTTTAACAGGTCATCTCCGATTTCACCATCAAATACTTTGTAGCTGTGTGCTTTACTTTTAAAAATATATGGCAGGCCTATGACTTTAAATTTAGGAGCAAACCCCTCCATTACGGCAGCGGAAACTTTTGTCATGGCCAGGCTGCCAATCTGCAAAAGTTCAACATTTTCGCGCTCACCGCCCAACTGGCCACTGGGATAAATCTGAAGGGTGAGCTTTCCATCAGATTTCTCTTTAAGGGCATCTGCCATATAAACCATGGCTTTGTGCACCGGATGAGAGGTGTCGAGGCCATGCGCGAGTTTTAGTACTTTTTTTTCTTCTGTACTTTGACAGCCAGCTGCCAAAATGAAAATAATAAGAAATAAAACCAGCGTACTTTTCTTATTGTTTGCCATATGCGTAATTTACTTTTTGTATTTTTTAATGATATCGAGTGCCTGCTTTACATTCTTTGTCAGGGTAATATAATCTTTATTTTGAAGCAATTCTTTTTCAATTAACTTTGAGCCCATTCCTACACAATAAACGCCTGCAGTGAACCATTCTTTCAGGTTTTCTTCTGATGGTGACACCCCACCGGTAGGCATAATATTGGCATAGGGCAGGGGACCCCGAACCGCTTTTACAAAATCGGGCCCTCCCACTTGTTTACCAGGGAAAATCTTCACAATTTCTGCACCCAGTTCATGGGCACGGGTGATCTCAGTAACTGATCCGCACCCCGACGACCATAAAATCTTTCTTTTATTGGCTAAAAAAGCTACTTCTTCAACCAAAGCAGGGCAGACAATAAAATCAGCGCCGGATTGAATATATAAGGCAGCCGTAGGTGCATCTATAACTGAACCTACACCAAGCATCATTCCGGGCAGGTTTTGCAGGCAGTATTTTTTTACTTCTACAAATACTTCATGTGCAAAATCACCACGGTTTGTAAATTCAAACACGCGTACACCACCATCGTAACAGGCTTTTGCTACCTGTTTTGCAGTTTCTGCATCAGCGTTGTAAAAAACCGGTATCATGCCGGTTTCTTTCATTTTTAAGGCAACTTCAATACGGCTATAGTCAGACATTGGTCAAATATAAATTAGTTTTTTGTTTTTCCAATAATAATTTTTGCTTATCGCGATACTCTTCCGGAGGCATCCCCTCCCATAAGTTTATTTACTTCTTCAATAGTTACCTGGTTGAAATCACCGGGAATCGTATGTTTCAGGCATGAAGCAGCTACTGCAAAATTCAATGCCTGCTGGTTATCTTTTAGTTTTAAAAGTCCGTAAATTAATCCGCCCATAAATGAATCACCGCCACCCACACGATCTACAATATGTGTAATTTGGTATTCGGGTGCCTGATATAAGGTCTTACCATCATATAATACACCTGACCAGGTATTGTGGCTGGCGCTCAGAGAGCCACGCAGGGTAACGATTACCTTCTTGGCTTTTGGAAATTCTTTCATTAATTTTTCACACACCCACTGGTATTTTTCGGCTTCTACTTTTCCTCCGGTAACGTCTGATTCCGGCGCTGAATAGCCAAATACTTTTTCAGCATCTTCTTCATTTCCCAGAATAACATCACAGTATTTTACCAGCTCAGGCATTACCTCACGGGCAGTTTTACCATATTTCCACAGGTTTTTCCTGTAGTTCAGATCAGTGGAAATGGTAATGTTCATTTTGCTGGCAGCTTTTACAGCCTCCAGGCAAACATCAGCAGCACCTTGTGAAATGGCTGGGGTTATGCCCGTCCAGTGAAACCATGTAGCGCCCTCAAAAACCTTCTGCCAGTCAATCATACCTTTTTCTATGGTAGCCATGGCTGAATAAGCCCTGTCATAAACAACTTTACTGGCACGACTTACAGCGCCGGTTTCTAAAAAGTAGATTCCCATCCGCTCGCCGCCCCGTATAATTTGATCAACGCCTACATTGTACTTCCTTAGATCTTTGATTGCTGATTCGGCAATATCATTCTCAGGTAAACGTGTTACAAAATCAGCATCCAGCCCATAGTTTGCCAAAGAAACTGCAACATTAGCCTCTCCACCACCAAAGGTGGCTTCAAATGATGAGGCTTGTGAGAAACGGCTGTATCCGGGAGGTGCCAGGCGTAGCATAATTTCTCCAAAGGTTATTATTTTACCCATAATCAAGTTAGTTTTTAAGAATACCGTGTTCGTACACGGGAGCAAAGATAGAATTTTAAAACGAAAAATATTTATAGTTTAAGAAAACTTTTTTATCATTGAGCAATCGATTGCATTTTTGTTTCATTTTTTGTAAATTTGCATTTTAAGTGATTGACCGCTTAAAGATATTCCGTTCTTATAATTTTCTTTTAGAATTGTGCGCAGGAAAATTTATTCGCTAATAGTTTGCAGGAAATGAACATAAAAAAGAACATTACCATTCATGATCTTGCACTTGCTTTAAATATTACAGCTTCCACAGTTTCAAGGGCACTGAATGATAACCCGAGAATAAGTGATGCCACTAAAAAGAGGGTACGCTTAATGGCTGAAAAAATGGGATATCAGCCTAATGTTGCTGCTGCCAATCTCAGAAAGGGTAAAGGGAACAATATTGGGGTAATTGTACCACGCATTAACCGTAGCTTTTTTTCAACGGCAATTGGTGCAATCGAGGAAATTGCGCGAACTAAAGGATACAATGTAATTATTGCACAAACACATGAAAAATATATCAACGAAGTGGAAAGTGTAATTACAATGTTAAATGCCCGGGTAGACGCGATTTTGATATCCCTGTCTGCTGAAACAAAAAATTTTGAGCACCTGGAACAAATCAGTAAGAGGAGAGCACGGTTGGTTTTCTTTGACAGAATCTGTGAACCCATGAACGCTCCGTCTGTTGAACTAAATGATTATCGGGTGGGGAAGGATGTTGCTAATCATTTTCTGGATATGGGTGCACGAAAATTTGGTTTTCTGGGAGGTCCAGACTTTATAAATGTATACAAAAACCGTTGGAATGGATTTATTGAAACTTTAATGGCAAATAATTTATCAAATGAAGACATAATCATCAACACAAAAGCACTTACCCGGGAGGAAGGGAGAAATGCCGGCCTGCAATTGATTGAAAACAGACAGCTACCCGATGCTGTATTTTGTGTGAGTGATTTTGCCGCTCTGGGGATCTACCAGGTTTTACGAGAGCACAACATCAACATACCCGAAAAAACTATGGTGGCTGGCGTAGCAAATGAGCCTTTCACTGAATTCCTGACCCCAGGATTAACTTCTGTGGATCAGAATAGTGAAGCCATTGGAAAAGCAGCCGTCAACCTTTTTTTAAATGAAATAGAAGGGCAGGAAACGGAACAAATAAGAAAAGTAATTGAACCGAGGCTTATTATAAGAGGTTCAACATTAAAACAGTAAATTATAAATTGTAAACCAAAACCTTATATTATGAGTATGAATTACAGTGAACGCTTTGCAGTACATCCGGAAGATTTTAAATCCTATGGCACGCAGCGTATACGCGATGAATTTTTAGTGGAAAAAGTAATGGTGGAGGACGAGATAAACCTTACTTATTCACAATACGACCGCTATATTGTAGGTGGAGCAGTACCCGTGAATAAAACGCTTGTGCTGGAATCAATTGATCCGCTTAAAGCCGTACATTTTCTTGAAAGAAGAGAGATGGGAATCATTAATGTAGGTGGCAAAGGTAAAATTATAACCGCTGATGAAACTTACGAACTTGATTTCAAAGAAGCCCTTTACCTGGGGCAGGGAACAAAGGATGTAAAATATGAAAGTGTGGATAAGAGCAAACCCGCTCATTTTTATATCAATTCAGCACCTGCACATAAAGCTTATCCTTGCAAAAAAGTTACCCTTGATGATGCTGAAGTGGTAGATTTGGGAGCTTTAGAGTCTTCTAATGCCAGAAGGATAAATAAACTACTGGTAAACAGTGTAGTGGAAACCTGCCAGCTACAAATGGGAATGACAGAGTTAAAGCCCGGATCAGTGTGGAATACCATGCCACCACATACGCATTCCCGCCGGATGGAAGCCTATTTTTACTTTCAGGTGCCGGAAGATCAGGCTATTTGTCACTTTATGGGCGATCCTGAAGAAACGCGGCATGTATGGATGCAGAATGAACAGGCTGTATTGTCTCCTTCATGGTCCATCCACTCTGCTGCAGGTACCTCAAACTATATTTTTATTTGGGGCATGGCAGGTGAAAATCTAGACTATGGTGATATGGACAAAAAACAACCTTACGAACTTCGGTAATAATTACACTTAAAAACATACCAAAATGGATCTTTTTAGTTTAAAAGACAAAACGGCCCTCGTTACCGGGGGCACGCACGGATTAGGAATGGCTATTGGCAAGGCCCTGGGTAAAGCCGGTGCCCATGTGGTAATAACCAGCCATAGCTCTGAACATAAATTAAATACTGCTGTTGAATCATTTAAAGCAGACAAACTTAGTTGTTCTGGTTATATGCTTGATGTGAATGACGAACAACAAGTACAGGACGTTCTTTCAAAAATTGACAACGAAATTGGTAACATTGATATTCTGGTAAACAATGCTGCCATTATCAAACGGGTTAATCTGGTTGATATGGAACTTGCAGATTGGAATCAGGTTATCACAACCAATTTAACCGGCACTTTTTTGATGTCGAAACATGTGGTGAAAAGGATGATTGATCAGAAGCGGGGCGGAAAAGTGATAAATATGTGCTCCATGATGAGTGAACTTGGTCGCGACACTGTTTCTGCCTATGCTGCAGCAAAAGGAGGATTGAAAATGCTAACCCGCAATATGGCAACAGAATGGGCAAAGTTTGGAATACAGGCAAATGGAATTGGGCCGGGATATTTTGCAACTGAACAAACCGCCCCTATCCGTAAGGATGGTCACCCGATGAATGAGTTTATCATAAATCGCACACCAGCTGGTAAATGGGGTGATCCTGATGATCTTGGCGGAGCCGCAGTTTTTCTGGCTTCAAAAGCTTCTGATTTTGTAAACGGACAGGTTATTTATGTAGACGGAGGTATTCTCGCTACAATTGGTAAACCTTACGATAATTGATATGGGAAAAAAGATTTTAAAACGATGATCCAGAAGTTCACACTACATTTGCAATGGTCGGTTAGCTTCAAGTAGTAGTGTAATAGTAGTACAAGTTTATTTAAAAAATTGAAACAAATGTAGCGTGAATTCTGAAATCATTTATAAATCAACGATGTTAAAAAGGTAACTACACAAATATATGTATTTTTTTTTAAAAACCAACTATATGAAAAACATTCTTAAAACATTTACGCTTTTTCTACTTGTAACATCATTTATAAGTAGCTGTGATGAAATTGATGAAACGGTTGTATCCGTTACGAATCCGCTCAATATGGAAAGGCTTGATGCCTATTTCGTGCTTGAAAGAAATGATCTTGTAAATACCGGACTTGAAATTGGAGATTTTAAATATCCTGTTGTGGTGGATCAGTTCAATGATACTTTAACGGCACAATTAGATGATATTGATAACGACGGTGAGTGGGATGAATTATTTGTACTTGCCACTTTTCAACAAAATGAAACCAAAGATTTGCGAATCTCATTCTCTGATGAGCCACAGCATTTTGTAGAAAGAACGAATGTCCGTATGGCTGCTGTTCAGCAAATGGATCCGGTGTATATTGAAAAAGACACTGCTTTCAGAATTAAAGGGAAAGAAACCAAAGTTACATCAAAGAAATTTCAGATGGAAGGGCCAGCCTGGGAAAACGATGTTGTGGCTTTCCGTAATTATTTCGATGAGCGCAATGGTATTGATATATTCGGTAAACTTACCAGAGAGATGATCTTGAATCAAGTGGGAACCGGTGAGGATTACCATAGTATGCAAAACTGGGGTATGGATATCCTGAAGGTCGGAAATTCACTGGGAGCCGGTGGAATTGCCTTACTTGTGGATGGTGAACTTTACCGTATTGGTGAAAATTCAGAGGGTACTTTTGAACTTATTACCGAAGGGCCTGCACGTTCCATTTTCTCCCTGAATTTTACGAACTGGGATGTAAACGGCAGTAATGTTGATGTTTCGCATTTAATACAAATTGTAGCAGGGGTAGACGGATACCATAGTCGTGTGGTAGTAGATGGCCTTGATCAGTCTCAGACCCTGGTGGCTGGTATTGTAAATATCGATTCCGATTCCCTCCACGTACTTGATATCAATGATAATACCGTTGCAATTGCCACACATGATACACAGGCATACAATGGGGAACGACTGGGAATGGCACTAATGTTTGACAAGGCGGATTATACAGGTTATGAAACAGCACCGGAAGAAGGAGAAGGTATTACTCAGACATATTATGGTATGCTTGAGCTGGAGAATAATCAACCAATTGATTTTGATTTTTATACAGCATGGGAACCCACCAATTCTGCATATGCCGCAGAGGAAGATTTTATTGAATTGGTAAAATTCTATGCCTTTTTAAAACAAAACCCACTGGTAATAGATTTTGGACTTGACGATGATGAATAGTATATCTACCAATTTTTTATCTAATTATAAAAGATGCCGGAGATTTATCCCGGCATTTTTTTATTTTTTAGATTATTGAGAAATTTTGAAGGTAGGATACCAAATTTTTCTACAAAACACGAAGAAAAATAGCCCGGAGTTTTAAAACCGGAAAGAGCAGCAACTTCTGATACGTTGTATTCATTTGAAGATAGCAGCCTTTTGGCTTTTTTCAATTTAATATCTTTAATGAAATCATTTACTGAAATGGTTATTAGTCCATTAAATTTCCGATAAAGCTGCGTTCGGGAGATGTTCATTTCTTTGGCCAGTTCATTTACATCAAATGTTTCATTCTCTATATTTTTATTTATAATCTCTACAGCAGTATTCAAAAATGAATTACTGAATTTATCATGCATAAGGTTTTCTTTCTGATGGAATTCTTTCGAAAGTTTTTGCTTAAGTAGATTTCTTGTTTGAAGAATGTTGCGAATCTTCAGGATTAGCATTTTCATGGCAAAAGGTTTTGCAATATAATCATCGGCTCCATGTGCCAAAGCCTGCATAAGTGACTCATCATCTTTTCTTGCTGTGAGAATAATAAAAGGGATGTGATCGGTACGTACGTCGCTTTTGATTTTATCACACAGTTCAACCCCAGATAATTTAGGCATTGCTAAATCAGAAACAATAATATCAGGAAAATAATCTATCGCTTTTTCAAAACCTTGTTTTCCATTGGTGGCTATTATAATCTTGAATTTATCCTGAAGTTGATTTTTAACTTGTTCACATAGTTCAGTATTATCATCGATGAAAAGTACACGGGTTTCTTCAAATGATTCCGTGTTATTGTCATCCGCAAGGTCTATGGAATCTGTTGTGCTGCTTAAATAATCATAATCAAAATTAGTAAGCACAGCTTCATTATTTAACAGAATTTCTTCAGGCGAATATCTTTTTTTTACACAAGGCAGAACGATTCTAAAAGTAGTGCCTTTCCCGATATCACTCTCAAGAGTCATTTTACCTTTATGTATTCGTACCAGTTCTTTTGTGAGGGCAAGGCCTATTCCGGTTCCGGGTTTGGTATCCATTTCTGTTTGCTCTGCTCTGTAAAATCTGGAGAAAATCTTATCGTGTAGTTCTAGTGGAATTCCAATGCCATTGTCCGTTATTTCAAATAAAATATAATCTTCTTTCCAGCATTTTACCACGATATCAACAGTGCCTTTATCTTTGGAAAATTTGAGCGCATTTGAAATTAAATTATAAAATATTTTTTCCAGCTTATCCCAATCAAGAAAAACCTCCTCCATATCGGTGTGTAGGGTATAATTTAATGTGATGTTAGATGAGTAGGCTTTTTGTGTAAACGCATTTACAATAGAGTGAACAAAACTATGGATGTTTCCTCTGGATATCTTTAATTTCATATGTCCCGAGTCTATACGGGTAAGGTCGAGCAGCTGATTTATCAGGCGGAGTAAGCGTTGGGAATTTTTAGAAATAACATTGAAATTTTTTTGCTGCATATTATTGTTTACTCCAGAACCTGTAGATTGTTTTAAGTCATCTATGCTGTTTAATATGAGTGTTAGTGGGGTTCTGAACTCATGCGAGATGTTAGCAAAGAAACGGGATTTCAGTTTATTCACTGCTTTTAACTCTTTTGCATGATTTTGTATTTCTTTTTGCTGCTTTTCGAGGGTTTTATTAATACTGGCCAACTGAACCGCCTGATGTTCAATGGCTAATTTTTGCTTTTCGGATGTGCGGTGCTTAACCTCAAGTGCCTCTTTTTGGGTTTTAATTTTAAAGGTCCTCTCCTCAACAATATGTTCAAGTTTGAGTTTTTGTGATTTAATATTTTTCAACCTGAATAAGATGAGTAAATATATGCCCACACTAATGATTACTAATAAAGCAATGCGAAAAAGAATTGTTTGGTAAAAGGGCGGAATAATTTGAAAACTCACCTCAATACCTTCTTTGTTCCAAATATTATCATTATTGGAGGCCCGAAGCATAAAAGTATAATTACCCGGAGAGAGATTATTATAAGATACTGTATTCTTATTTACCAACGTTCCCCAATCTTTATCATATCCTTTAAGCATGTATTGATAAGTGTTTTTATCAATGTCATAGAAGTCCATGGCCGCAAAGTGAAAGCTGATATCTTTCTGTTGATGATTTAACCGTATAGACTTCCCCGCATTGTTTACATATTGATTTAATGACTCCTGTATGGATTCTTCGAATACCTTTATATCAGTCATTATTATTTGCGGAATTCGTTGATTGTTTTTTATTTCCCAAGGATAAAAGGCCGTAATTCCTTTGTATGACCCGAATAGTAAGTAACCATCATCGGCCTTAAAAACACTTCCACTAATAAACCTGTTGCTTGAAATTCCGTCAGAAACATAGTATTTATGAAAGGTCTTTTTATGCCTATCGAAAAAGTAAAGTCCCCGATTGGTTGATATCCATATATTTTCATTTATATCTTCTAAAATTCCTTCAATACTGTACCCTTTTAACTGTTGAGCAGTAATGTTATCAACAAGAAAGTTTTCAGTGTTTATAATGCTTATTCCAGTGGCTGTTCCTACCCATAATTTATTTCCCGAGGTGAGGCATAAGCTAATAATTGTTTCATTTACAATCATTCTGTGGTTGGGACCTGAGGTTGTAAAGTGCATTGCCGTATCCTGCCGGGGATTGAAATAGTTCAGGCCTTTTTTTGAAGTGCCTACCCATAGCATATTCTTTTCATCTGGTTGAACCGGACCAATAAAGTTGCCCGAAAGACTTTTGGGGTGTTCAGATTTTTTATAATTCCGGATTTCATTTGTCAATGTGTTTAAATGTAAAAGACCTGCACCGCCCGTGCCACACCAAAGGTTATCTTTTTGATCCATTGTAGAAGACCATATATCAGCCATTTGAAAATCATACCTCTTCAATATTGTATCTGTAACACTTGTAAATGTCCCATTTTTGGGGTCAAATAAGTCGATTCCCCCTTTATCGGTTGTGATATATAATTTTCCGTCTGAGGACTTTTGAATGCCTGATACAAGGTTGTGACTTAACGAATTTTTATTGTTTGGGTTATGGGTATATTGCTTTAATTCCCTTTGGGTAATATGATATTTGTACAGGCCGGTTTCTGTTCCAAACCAAAGCAGATCCTTTTCCTTGAAAATACTGAAAACCCTAAGATCTCTGGTAAAATCTGAATTAATGGTATAAGTTGAAAAATTTTTCTTTCTTGGTGTATATTTGGAAATACTTCCATCATGGTAGCCTATCCAAAGAATATTATGGTCATCAAAAAACACTTTTCTTACATAATTACTCTGAATAGAAGACGGGTTATTTTTTTCAGGCATAAAGCTTCTGTATTCTCCTGTATGAGGATCGAGGAGGTGTAATCCATACCGAGAACCAACCCATATTTTATTATCGGTAGTAAAGTCAATAGATTCAATCAAATTATTATCTTCCTGTAAAGTCTCTCCGGATGAAAACAAGTAGGTTTTTGATTTCCCTGAGGAAGGATTAAAACTAACAAGACCTTTATCAGTGCCAATCCATAAAATACCATCATTGGATTTTTTAAGGGCATTAAATCGATTTGGTTCATCCTGTTCCTGTAAAATATGATTAACATTCAGCCTTTTCAAATGCTTTGAATTATGTCCCAGTGAATAAAGCCCATCATGGGTAGCAATCCAAAGCGATTTTTCATCTTTATGGATAATACTGGTAATAATATTTTTAATGCCCGGAGCATTGGAATTATGATCGTAAATATGCAGGCTTTTTCCGGACTTGAGATTTATTACAAGAATTCCACCATTCCATAAACCTGCATAAAGGAGACTGTCTCCGGAAAGATATATTTCCCCTCTGATAACATTCCCAATATTGGAGTTTTTATCGAACTCCAAATTTATCAAAGCAGCACTTAAATCAACAGTATTGATTTTAAATACATGCGTAACTGTAAGTGCGTATAGCATTGAATTGTCATCCATACAGAGTGATAAAAATGATCTCCCGGTAATTTCAACGAGTTCAGGGAAATAATCGGATATATCGGTGAGATTTATTCCATCATAGCGGTATAAACCATTTTTTGTAGCTACCCAAATAAACCCATAATCATCTTTCAAGATATCCTCTACAGCAAAATTATCATACTGATCTTCAAAAAATAAATGGTCAAATTCTATTTCCTTTTGATTAACGATTAAGTTTGGAATGCTTTGAGGAAAAACATTTATAATAAAGCAAAATATGAAGAGGCATGTAAGGAACTTCATATATAAATTGTTTGTTTTCATTTTTCTTCTAACTGTACTGAACTTGAGCATGAAAACTTAAGGTGAATTATAAATTTAGGCTCCAAAAAATACGTGAACCCAAATCATTTTTAGTAGCATTTTTATAATCCATGTCATATACAATATTAACTATTTTTATTTGAATTTATCATTTTGTGACAAATATTAAAGAAAATGGAACATATTTCACATTTGGGATGGATATTCAATATACAGAGATTATTCAGGCATTTAAAATAACAATTACTAACTATCATTGTGCCTAATTATTTTATTTTCAAAAACAAAATATGCAAAATAGACGATCGGACGTGATAGTTGAGATATCATTGATTCTACTGGTTTTTTTTGCATTAGTACTACTAATCTTTCTTTACTAAAACTATTTTTATGCAGGAAAAAATCAACTTAAGCAAATTCATCTTATTATTTGTATGTTTATTTGGGAGCTTTCAATTGTTATTGGCTCAGCAGATAAATATAAATGGCAAGGTTACCGGAGCTGATAGCAATGACCCTCTTATTGGGGCAACTGTGGCTTTAGTGGGTTCCCAAACAGGCACAGTTACCGATGTTGAGGGGAATTACGGCATTACCGCCAAAGAAGGAGACACGCTGCTGTTTTCATACGTGGGTTACCTTTCCGAAAGGGTAATTGTATCTGAAAATTCAACCATTGACGTTGTTCTATTGCCCGATGTGGCGGAGTTAGAAGGTGTTGTTGTAGTGGGTTATGGTACCCAGCGAAAAGAGGATTTAACGGGTGCCGTATCGGTTGTTGATAACGAGCAACTAACCCAGTCAAATGCGCCTACCCTTGGACAGGCTCTTCAGGGAAGAGCGGCAGGAGTATCTGTAACAAACAACTCCGGACAACCCGGAGCACAGACTTCAATTAAGGTGAGAGGAATAGGATCAATTTCTAACAGTACTTCTCCTTTATTTGTAATTGACGGGGTGATTACTGAAAATAGCAGCATCCTTAATTCCATTAATCCCGCAGATATAGAATCTGTAAGTGTTCTAAAAGATGCATCGGCTACAGCCATATACGGTGCCAGGGGAGCAAATGGTGTTGTGGTGGTAACTACAAAAAAAGGCGCCTCGGGTGAAACTTCAGTACTTTTCTCAAGCTACTTTGGCATTACTCAAATACCACAGCGATACGATCTGCTTTCTGCAGAAGAGTATGCTGATTTTACGGCTGCTACCTGGGAGGGTTTTCTAAAATATAATCCCGGACAATCGAGTCAGTTTTTTTATACAGATAGTGCCCGAAATGCAAATAATGCAGCTTCAACAAACTGGCAGGATTTAATTCTGCAAACCGGTCAGGTACAAAATTACAATCTAAGTTTACGATCAGGAAAAGATAAACTCACCTATATGCTGGGCCTAAATTATTATGCAGAAGAGGGGATACTCATAAATACAGGTTTTGAAAGAATTTCAGGAAGGCTTAATTCAGACCTGGAAGTATTTGATTGGCTAAATATTGGTCAGCGTTTATCTTATAGTGTGAATGACCATGAGTATACTTCACACAGAGGGGAGAACCCATGGCGCACTGCTACCATAACCTCACCATTTATGCATGTTTATGATGAAAACAACATTGGAGGCTATGCGGGCCCATACGATTACCTGACTGGACCTAATGATAAATCAAATCCCTATGCTGAGCAGCAATTAAATACAAATTTACAAACTACAAACCAGTTGCTTGGTAATATATATACTGAAATTACTTTTTTCCCCGGGCTAACTTATAAATTTGATGTGGGGATAAATTACAGGTTAAATTATGACTACAGGTACAGCCCTGAATATGAACTGGCGAGAGCATGGAGCAATCCTTCATCAGTGCTGAATGAAAGTTATGGAAGAAGCTTCAATTCTCAGATCAATAATCTGTTAACCTACGAGAATACTTTCAATAATCATAATATTTCCATCCTTTTAGGTCAATCTGGTGAAGCAGGAAATTTCCGTTCATTAGGCGTTGAGGCCCGCAATATATCCTTTGGAAAAGAAGTAGTGTCACTTGCTCAAACTATTGGAAATGCTACTGGCATTGAAACAGATGTACGCTTTTCTTCATTATTTGCGCGTTTTCTTTATAATTACCAAAGCAAATACCTTTTAACCGCGACTATTCGCAGGGACGGTTCTTCGCGCTTTGGTCCGGGCAACCGTTACGGCTATTTCCCATCATTTTCTTTAGGCTGGAAGCTAAACGAAGATTTGCTTCCTGATGTTGAAGAAATAAATATGCTTAAATTACGTCTGGGCTGGGGACAAACAGGTAATGCAAATATTGGTGATTATCTTTGGATTGATAGAATAAATAATCCTTTGGAGACCCGTTATCCATTTGGATTAGACGAACAGGTATATTACGGGGGAACCATTATCCGAAGTTTTGCAAACCCGGCAGTAAAATGGGAATCAACCGAGATGACCAATGTGGGTATGGATCTTAGTATGTTTAATAACAGGGTGTTTTTAACTGCTGAATATTACTATAAAAATCAGGATGGAATGCTTATTGAATTGGAGCAATATAACTTTTTCGGCAGGGTTAGCGCCCGCCAGCCTGTAAATATAGGTCAGATTGTAAATAAAGGCGTCGAATTAAATCTTACATACAAACAATATTTCGGTCAATTTTTTTACGCCATCAACGGAAATGTTACAACTATTAATAATACAGTAAAAGCACTACCTTCAGGTGAGCCTTTATTTCAGAATAATACCGTTACCCAGGAAGGGTATCCTATAGGCAGTTTCTATGGTTGGGTGGCAGAAAGGATTATACAGGAGAATGATTTTGATGAAGATGGTACTTACCTTTTTGCAAGTCAGGACAGAAATACCGCGCCAGGTGACATAAAGTTTAAGGATTTGAATCAGGATGGCATCATTGATGCTGAAGATCAGACAATTATTGGGAATCCGGTTCCTGAGCTTGTATACGGACTGAACATTGATATGTCCTTCAGAAACTTTGATTTTAATGTATTTTTTGAAGGTGTTTACGGCAATCATATATACAATGGTCTTAGATCTGAGATAGGTTTGGCTACAGAACCTGCAACAAAAAACTGGAACAGGTTGACAGATGTTTTGGATTACTGGACTCCTGAAAACCCTTCAACTACGATGACACGTGCAAACGTAGTGGATCCTAATCAGAACAATCGTATTTCTACATGGTTTGTAGAAGATGGTTCTTATCTGAGAATTAAAAATCTCCAGCTAGGTTATACTTTTCCAAAGCAATGGCTACCCAAGATTCAATCTTTCAGGTTATATGTGTCTGCAACCAATTTGCTCACCATCAGCGGATACAGTGGTCTCAATCCTGAAATAAACAGCAGTAACCCAACAGGAAGTGGGTTCGACTGGGGAACATATCCAATACCCAGAAATTATTTAGGTGGCATCCAGGTTAACTTTTAACGAAATATAAAATTCTATCGTCATGACAAATAAAAATTTGAAAAACCATTTTTTTAACCTTTTATTTCTTACCGCTCTTTTTTTAAGTGCCTGCTCTGAAGAATTTCTTGAAGTAGAGCTTAAAAATGATCTGGGAGTAGAATCTTATTATGAAACTCCCGAACACGCATTCAATGCAGTTACCTCTATTTATGATCCTTTAAAAGGACGCGGAATGTTTGGTGTTACATATCCATATATACTTTATGCCCTAAGCGACAGGATCATTAATGAGAATTCAGCCTTGAATTCTTTTTCCTATACTTCACGAACCTCCCAGTTTCAGGGTGGTCAATATGATTGGACCCCCTGGGCTCTTTGTTACCGGGGAGTTTTTAGATGCAACCTGGTACTTGATCATGTACCCGGAATTAATATCAATGAGGAGGATCCTGAAAATTATGATCTAAAAACCCGTTACCTTGCTGAAGCCCGATTTATGCGGGCACTTTATTATTTTTATCTCACTGCACATTTTTATCACCCTATTTTACTTGAAGAACCTGCATTCGATCTTACATATCCGTATACTAACGCAGATAATGAAGTAATGTGGAATTTTATTGAAGATGACCTTTTATTTGCCATTGAAAATTTGCCGAAAAAAAGTGAATACGATGACAAAGATATGGGAAGAGCAACCTGGGGTGCAGCTAAATCCCTTTTGGGAAAATCCTACGTTTATCAACAAAAGTGGATGTTGGCTCTACAGGAATTTGAAGATGTAATGGCATCTGGAGAATATGAACTTTCTTTACCCCAAAATCAGGATTCAATAGATTATGTAAATGCTTTTCTCGCCAATTTTTCCTATATGGATTTACCCGGTAGTAATGGAGCGGTTTATAAAGCAGAACATAACAGTGAATCAATTTTTGAAATTAAGTATATTAATTCCCATGAAAATGTTATAAATGAATGGAACCCTGGACTGCAGGGTGATGGTTCTTTAATGTCGCAATACTTTGGCCCGGAAGGATTTAAAAATGTTGTTCCCACTACTGAAATGGTAGAGCAATTTGAAGCAACGCCCGTTGGTCATCCAAGTGAATTTGACCCAAGATTGTATGCGTCTATTTTTCGTGAAGGAGATCTCATGGAGGTGTTCAACTCTTCCAACCCACTTTATGAAAAACCATTTTTCTTCTACCTTTACACAAATACCGGAATTAGTGAAGGTTATGGGTTGAAAAAATATCTTTTTCCCAACCATCGTGATGACACATATGGGGAATTCCTCGATCCAACAAACCAACGTATTATTCGTTACGCAGATGTTTTGTTAATGTATGCAGAAGCGAGTTACCACACCGGTACCGGCGATGGTTTGGGAGCTCTGAACAGGGTGAGGACCAGAGTAGGTCTGGAACCTGCACCAGCTTTAACACCAGAGGCAATTATGCACGAGCGTGATGTAGAACTTTTTGGCGAATGGCTACGTTTTCCTGACCTGGTTAGATGGGTTCAATTGCCCAATCCATGGGTGACACCTCAAGATATACATCCTAACTTTGTAAAGGGCAAACATGAATATTTTCCAATTCCTGAAAAAACAATTGTAAGACTTAATGGTTCCTTAAAGCAAAGTCCGGGTTGGTAAATAGTATACTTTAAATAAAAAACAAACAGTTATGTTGCGTAATTCTAAGACTATAATCGTTTCTATTTTAGTTTTATCAGGTTTAACCAATTGTAACAAACCTGCTGATGTACAATGGGTCTCCTCCTCACCAGAACAATTCTGGCAACAAAAAGAATATATTTTTGAGCAAAAGGAGGAGGCAAAAATAATTAACCTCAAAACAGATGACGAACTTCAAACCATAAATGGATTTGGCGCCTGTTTCAATGAGTTGGGCTGGGAAGCATTGCAAACCGTTGATCAGGAAAAGCAGCAGGAGATACTGAAAAGCCTTTTTGATTCTGTTGAAGGTTGTAATTTCACCATTGGTAGGATGCCAATGGGTGCAAGTGACTTCGGGGTATCCTGGTATTCTTTTAATCCCGTGGCAGGTGATTTTGCCATGGAGAATTTTACGATAGAACGCGATAAAAAGCGGATGATTCCTTACATAAAGTCTGCTATGGGATACCAACCTAATTTACGAATCTGGGGATCACCCTGGTGCCCGCCCGAATGGATGAAAACAAATAATCATTATTCCTGTCGTCCCGACACAGTAAATGACCTCACTCCTGAAGGGCAGGGACAGGAAGGTGTAACACAGTTTATCATGGAAGAGGAATACCTGGATGCCTACGCTCTCTACTTTCAGAAGTATGTTGAAGAATATCGT
>JBEPYD010000017.1:0-25588 GCA_041641575.1 Bacteroidales bacterium | reverse complement strand
AAGATTTACTTGGAATAAACAGCGTGCCGCACGAAAGAAAGGTGTCATGGCGCATCTCAGCTATTCATCTGGAAACCTACCAAAAGGCAGATGGCGATCGTTTTTATGTAATTCAGTCAAAAAAGGAGATAACTGTGCCTGAAGCATTGGAAGAAATGGCATCTAAAAACATGGTGGTTTTGCCGGAAAATATGTCTGTTTCTGCATACAAATCTGGTGTTGACCCCGCTGAGAGCAGTTTTATTTATAGCAAAGTATCATCAAAACCCATGGTTGGTGAAAAAACCGATACGTTGTATAAAACATTATACAAAGATTCTGTTTTTGTTAAAATACCGGTATACCGCACGGTAATGTCTCAAATGACAGAGGAAGAAAAAGCCACTGAAGCTTCTGAGTATATTTTTAATTTGCGTCAGGGTCTTTTTGAGCTATTTACCGGTGAAATGGATTTTTATCCTGATGGACGTGCAGCAGAAGTTGTAGCGGAGGAATTTCGTACCCTTGAACAGGAATATTTAAACCTGTTCACTGGTATTGCTTTTACACAGAACCTCCAAAAGAGCTTTACATTTATTCCTGATGAAGGGAATAAACTCAAACGTGCAATATTATTCCGCTTTTCTGCTGATGAAGGTTTTCACGATGCGGAAGGGATCACCGGGCGTCCGGTTTTTATTGATGTTCTGAAAACTGGTGAAACAGACATGATAGAGTCTGTATATCAAAACCAGGTAGAAAAGTTGCCAGAAAATGTAATTTATTACCGAATACCTGATGAAGCCGTTGTAACTGTAATAAAAGATACCCGTGAAATTTACAAATCACGGGTTCCTGTTAGTCAGTTTGGAGCCGTTATGCCTTACTCAGTGAATGTAAAGCAATAAAGCTTAATTTTGGCTGAGCTGGCTGTTGAAGTTTTTATTAAATTCTTCGAAAGAAACATCATTATACTTTTCCTTTGCGAAAAAATGCAGAATAGGCTCAATACGTTCAGGGGTCTGGTATCCCGGCACAGCTGTGAGCAACTGCAAGTTCTCGTTCATGTAAGCAATGGAAGGGTATGACATTTTCCCCTGCAATAATGCTATGGCAAACTGATGCGACGATCTACTTCCGGAGCCTTCATTTACAAAGGTTTGCCCCCCAAATGTAACAGGTTCTGTAGATTCAGCATCAAATTTAATGGCATAAAAATTCTTGTTGATATACGTGGCTATTTCAGGATGTGCAAAAGTTTCTTTATCCATTTTTTTACACCAGCCACACCAGTCTGTATAAACATCTATTAGAAATTTTCGGGGCTCGGTTTTATTAAGTTCAACTGCTTCTTCAATGGTGTGCCATTTAACTTCTTCCTGGGCAAAGAGTGATGTAGTAAGGAAAAGTGCGATGATAATGATAGCTAAATTTTTCATAATATATAAGTTTAAAAATTGTTCAGAATAATTCAGGTTATAAAAATAAATTAATTTAATCAAAATGCCTGCCATTTTTTATATAAATGGTAGTCGTAAATTTATACATAACCTTACATGTATAACGGAGGAACTAAAGACGTTGTTTCCATTTTCATCAATTAATTTCTAAATCAAACTGTTCCGTAAACCAACAATTATTGCTAAATTTGTGCTTTTTCAAATTAAGGGTGAATTTTTTAACAACTAATATATTTTCAATATGGCCAAAGTACTAGATTTAGTAAAGCCTGGTGTTGCAACCGGCGACGATGTTCAAAAGATCTTCAAAAATGCAAAAGAAAACCAGTATGCCCTTCCTGCTGTAAATGTAGTGGGCACCAATGGTATCAACGGTGTGCTTGAAGCTGCCGCTGCAGCAAAATCTCCCGTAATCATTCAGCTCTCCAATGGTGGTGCTGTTTTTTATGCCGGTAAATCATTGCCAAACGATAAGCAACAGGCAGCAATTACAGGTGCTGTATCGGGCGCTAAACACGTTCATCATGTGGCTGCGTTATATGGTGTTCCTGTAATTTTACATACCGATCATGCTGCAAAAAAATTACTGCCCTGGATTGATGGTTTATTAGATGCAGGTGAAAAGCATTACGAACGTTATGGAAAGCCACTTTTCAGTTCTCATATGCTCGATCTTTCTGAAGAAAGCCTTGTAGAAAATATCGACATCTGTAAGAAATACCTGGAGCGTATGAGTAAAATTGATATGACTCTTGAAATCGAACTTGGTGTAACCGGTGGTGAAGAAGATGGTGTTGATAATACAGATATTGACAATGCACTTTTATACACACAGCCAGAAGAAGTTGCTTATGCCTATGAAGAGCTGAGCAAAATTAGCCCCAGATTTACCATTGCTGCCTCATTTGGTAATGTTCATGGTGTGTATAAACCTGGAAATGTGAAGCTTACGCCAGTTATTTTGGACAATTCTCAAAAATACATACAGGAAAAATATGGCACCGAGTCAAATCCCGTAGACTTTGTTTTCCATGGTGGTTCTGGTTCTTCACGTGAGGAAATACGTGAGGCTATTGGCTATGGAGCCATTAAAATGAACATTGATACTGATACACAATGGGCATTTTGGGATGGTATTCGCAAATATGAGGCTGCTAACAGAGATTACCTGCAGGCACAAATCGGAAACCCCGATGGACCCGATAAACCAAACAAAAAGAAATATGATCCACGGGTATGGTTGCGTGAAGGAGAAAAAGCCATGGTTGACCGCTTACAAACAGCATTCGAAGATCTGAATTGTATTGGCAGATGCTGATGAATTAAAGATTTTTCAGGTACAAATAATTATAGAAAACATCCTTCATTCAGGGTGTTTTCTTTTTTTACAGCCAATTCATTCATTATATAAGTTTTTAAATCTAACTTAAATAGTATATGGACATTTGCATTTTAGGTGCGGGAAATGTGGGGAGCCAGCTGGGCAGAGCACTCTTTTCTGCCGGGCATAATATTGCCTGTATTTACAACCGTAGCCCTGAAAAAGCCCGGAAACTTGCAGCTGAAGTTAAATCAGAAGCCTGCACTGAGTATGCCAGAATCCCAAATAATAGCGATGTATATATAATTTCTGTAAAAGATGATGCCATAGAAGAAGTAGCTTCTTCGCTGCAAATAAATCCTGAAGGAATAGTAATGCATACTGCTGGCAGCGTAGGTATAAATGTGCTAAACCATCACTTTCAGCGGACAGGCGTTTTATATCCATTGCAAACATTTTCTCCAGGGCGAAAGCTTGAGGTGAAACAAATACCTTTTTTTATTGAGGCAAATAATGATGTGGTATTAGGGGAAATAAACAATCTGGCATTGTCCTTTGCTGATAAGGTAACGGCTTTAAGCTCGGAAGGACGAAAAAAAATGCACCTTGCCGCTGTTTTTGCCTGTAATTATTCAAATTATATGTATTCCATTGCTGCAGATATCTTAAAAGAAAATGATATTCCATTTGAAATATTGAAGCCACTTCTGCAGGAAACGCTGGAAAAAGCTATTGCTCTTGGGCCAGCGAATTCCCAGTCTGGACCTGCACTAAGAAATGATTTGAAAACACTGAAAACCCATGCAGACATGTTAAAAAATACCCCTACCTTGCAAAAATTGTATACTTTTGTTAGCAGCAGCATTAATCAATACTTTTCCAAAAAATAATTTTAATGGGTAATTTTAAAGAACAATTACATAAAATTAAAGCATTTATTTTTGATGTGGATGGCGTATTTACCAATAGCAATGTATTTCTCCATCCGGGAGGGGATATGATGCGCTCCATGAACATCAAGGATGGGTATGCTGTGCAGTATGCTGTTAAAAAAGGTTATATCGTGGGCATTATTTCAGGTGGCGACAGTGAATCGGTCAGGAAGCGTTTTCAGCGTCTGGGTGTTACAGATATTTATCTTAAATCCAGCCATAAAATGCAGGATTTTGATGATATGATGTACAAATACCAGCTTTCTTCCCAAGAAATTTTATACATGGGAGATGATATTCCTGACTTTGAACCCATGAAAAAGTCGGGCATTGCAACTTGCCCGGCTGATGCTGTTCCGGAAATAAAGGCAATTTCAGATTATATCTCCGATAAAGATGGTGGGCGCGGATGTGTACGGGATATTATTGAGCAGGTGCTAAAGCTGCAGGGAAACTGGTTGCATGTTGATGCCTATAAATGGTAAAAAAAATATCATAGAAAACCATGGTCATTTTCTTAAAACTTATTCGGTTTCCAAATTTGCTTATTGTGGCTTTTACACAATTGGCCATGCGGTTATTTATTATTAAACCCATTTTAAACATATATGGGTTTGATTTACAAATGAGTAGTTTTGATTTTTCTATGCTCATACTTGCCACCGTGGCAATAACCGCTGCCGGATATGTAATTAATGATTATTTTGACAGAAAACCTGATATTATTAATAAGCCACATGATGTTATTGTGGGGAGGCAGATGAAAAGACGCACAGCCATGGTGCTGCATCAGGTATTAAATGGCATTGGCGTTTTGGCAGGTGCATATATTTCTTACCGCACCGGGCATCTGATGTTTGCTGCCATATTTATTCTGGCTGCCGGACTGTTGTGGTTTTACAGCACTGGTTATAAGAGGCAATTCCTTACCGGGAACATATTGGTTTCCTTGTTAACTGCTGCAGTGCCCTTGCTTGTAATGGTTTTTGAGTTGCCCCTGCTTATCCGTGAATATGGTACTCGATTGCAAGGGCCGGAATTTGATGTATATCTCATATTAAAATGGATATTGGCCTTTAGTGTTTTTGCTTTTCTGACTTCGCTAATACGAGAAATTGTAAAAGATACTCAGGATTTTGAAGGCGATAATGCTTATGGCATGCGTACAATGCCGATTGTACTTGGAATAAAAACCACAAAAGTCATAGTCACCACCCTAATAGGCATTACTTTAGCCCTAATACTCTATGTGTTTTTTATTTATTTAAATGATGATGTTACCATGGTTTACATGCTGGTAACCATCATTATACCCTTTGGATTCCTTATTCACAGAATTTTAGTGGCAGATTCAGCATATGATTATAAAATAGCCAGTATTCTGCTAAAAGTAATTATGGTTGCGGGTATACTTTATGCACCGGTAGTTTCGTATATAATACATCAAAACTTTTTGTTGTAATATGCTTTTGCAAAAAATAAAGGACCATTCTATTTTGCTGGCTTCACAGAGTCCACGGCGGCAAATGCTGCTCGAAGGTGCAGGAATTCCATTTAGAAAGCTTTCCCCTCCAAATATTGAAGAGCGGTTTCCGGATGATTTACCCAAAGAGAAAATACCGGTTTACCTGGCAAAATTAAAATCAAAAGCCTACAAACTAAAGCCTGGTGAAATATTGATTACGGCCGATACCATTGTTTGGTTGAATGGCAAAGTAATTAACAAACCGGAAAATTATGATGATGCCCTGGAGATGCTTAAAAATATTTCCGGAAATATTCATGAAGTAGTTACAGGGGTTTGCATACGAAGTACAGCAAGAGAGGAAACATTTTATAGCTTGAGCACCGTATATTTTAATAAACTATCAAAAGAAGAAATAGCATATTACATCAACCATTATAAGCCTTATGATAAGGCCGGAGCATATGGCATACAGGAGTGGATCGGATATGTGGGAGTGAAAAAAATAGATGGTTCATTTTATAATGTAATGGGTTTACCAATTGAATTATTATACAGAAAACTTGAAAAATTTATTGATAATGAGTAAAAAGAAATCTTATATGTTTGAAATTCGAAAAGCATTGTTGGGTTTATTTGCTGCATGTATTCTTATCGCGCAAGCGCATGCCGATGAAGGAATGTGGCTTCCGCTTTTATTAAAAGAAAAAAATATTGAAGAAATGCAGTCAATGGGGCTGAAATTGTCAGCCGAAGATATTTATAGTGTAAACAATGCCAGTTTAAAAGATGCCATTGTAATTTTTGGAGGCGGATGTACCGGCGAGGTTATTTCTGATCAGGGGTTACTACTCACCAACCACCATTGCGGCTATGGCTCTATTCAAAGCCAAAGCTCTGTGGAGAACGATTATCTTACAGATGGTTACTGGGCTTCTGCTTTGGATGAAGAATTGCCCATTCCCGGATTAAAGGCTACTTTTTTAGTACGGATGGAAGATGTAACCGATGCTGTGCTGGAAGATATTAATGTGCTGCACCCAACAGATGAAGAGACCCGGATCATTGAATTCCGGATTGATAGTCTTGAGGATTTGGCTATCGAAGGCACAAACTATACCAGTACCATTAAACCTTTTTATTATGGAAATGAATATTATTTGTTTGTTTACGAAGTATTCAACGATGTAAGGCTGGTTGGTGCCCCGCCTTCATCGATTGGGAATTTCGGCGGCGATCCGGATAACTGGATGTGGCCCAGGCATACCGGCGATTTTTCACTATTCAGAATATATGCCAACGAAGATAATATGCCTGCTGAATATGATGAGGACAATGTGCCTTATAAACCCCGGAAACACCTGAAAATTTCTACCTCGGGAATACAAGAAGGTGATTTTACCATGGTTTTTGGTTACCCCGGTTCTACAGAGCAGTTTTTAACCTCACATCACGTGGATTATGTGTTAAATCAAAGTCTTCCGGAAAAAGTTGATATACGTACTGAACGCCTGGAGATTATGGAAAAATATATGAAATCTTCTGATAAAATCCGGATACAGTATGCGTCTAAACAAAAGCGTGTAAGCAACGCCTGGAAAAAATGGCAGGGAATGGTCAGGGGGTTGAAACGTCTGGATGCTATTCAGAAAAAGCAAGCGTTGCAGCAGGAATTTGAGCAATGGGCGCAAAAACCTGAGAACAGCCAATACCAGGGACTGATAGCAGAATTTAATGAAACATACCAGGATTATCATCCCGTCTACTTTGCTGATGAAATGATATGGGAAACGCTGATGTCTGTTGAAATTATCAGGTTTGCCTCAAATTTTAGTGCGCTGGTTGAAAGTTATGGTGTTGAAGGCGTAGATAATGATGCTTTGCTCAACTGGATAAAAGGAAGAGCAAATGGTTTTTATAAAGATTATCATGCACCCCTTGATGAGGAAATGATGGAAGCAATGCTTCAGGCCTGGTTCACAAAAACCAGTGCGCAATATTTTCCCGAAGAGATACAGGACGAAATAATGAGTAAATATAAGGGAGATTATGAGGCGTATGTAGAAAAAATTATGCAGAAAAGTATTTTCAGCAAAGAAGAGGAAACCATGGAGCTGATCAATGATTTTTCAGAAAAGGATAAGAAAAAAATATTGCGGGATCCTGTTTACCAGCTGTATAATGCTTTTCGCGACGTTTATCTGTTTGAAATAAATGACCAGGTGACTAGCCTGGAGGACCGCCTCGATAGCTTATATCGCATATATGTTACAGGTTTGCGTGCCATGCAGGATGATAAGGTTTTTTACCCAGATGCCAATTTTACCTTGCGTGTAACTTACGGAAAAGTACAGGGATATTATCCGCGCGATGGGGTGTCTTACAATTATTATACTACGTTGGATGGAGTTCTTGAAAAGGAATCGCTGGGGCATGAGGATTACCAGGTACCGGAGAAGTTGGAATCTTTGTATGAGGCTTCTGAATTCCAGCCATACGGCAATGATTCTGTGATGAATGTTTGCTTTATTGCCTCAAATCATACCTCCGGGGGCAATTCAGGAAGTCCGGTGCTTAATGCTGAGGGCCACCTCATAGGCCTAAATTTTGACCGTAACTGGGAAGGCACCATGAGTGATATAATGTATGACCCCACACAGTGCAGAAATATATCTGTAGATATAAGGTATGTTTTATTTGTGATGGATAATTTTGCCGGGGCCGATCATCTTATTGAGGAATTAACAATCGTTGAATAAGAAAAACTTTTTATTTTTATCATCGTAAACCAAAAGCCATGGAAAACCGTTAAAAGGTTGTCTGTCTGATGATAATTAAAAATCAATTGTTATGAATATAATTAAATCGTTTTTACTGCCAGCTATTCTTATTCTGTTTGGCTTTACTTCCGCTGAGGCTATAGCACAGCAAAAAGGAGCTAATATGTCTTTTGATAACATAGAGCATAACTTCGGTGATATAGAAGAAGAAGCCGGACCGGTAAGCCATACCTTCCGTTTTAGAAATACAGGAAGTATTCCCCTGATTATTCATGATGTAAAATCGTCTTGTGGATGCACAACACCCGCATATTCCAGGGAACCAGTGCTGCCCGGAGCAGAGGGATATATAAAAGCTACTTATGATCCGAAAAACCGCCCGCATGGTTTTGAAAAGGCCATTTCAATTAAAACAAATGCAGAGCCTTCAACCATCGCATTAAAAATAAAGGGCAATGTTATTCCGCGCGATAAAGGTTTAGAAGAATTATATCCTTTTGATGTAAATGGCATTAGGCTGAAATCAAATCACATATCTTTCACTAAATTATACAATAACCAAAAAGATTCGCGTAGTGTAGAGATTATCAACGACTCCGATGCTCCTCTGGAATTAGGGTTCAATGATGTTCCGGGTTACATACAGCTTAAAGCTGTGCCTGCTAAACTGGCTCCCGGAGAAAAAGGAAAGATTACAGCCACTTACGATGCCTCCCAACGCAATGCCTGGGGTTATGTAATTGATCGTTTAAGATTGTCTGTAAATGGTCAAATTGTTCGTGGTGGTCAGCTTACCATAACTGCAAATATCCAGGAGGATTTCACTAAACTAACCTCTGCTGAAAGACAAAATGCAGCCAAAATTGCTTTTGATGATACTGAATTTAATTTCGGAGATATTAAGCAGGGCGAAAAAGTGGAGCATACATTTAAAATCAGCAACCATGGCAAATCTGACCTGGTTATACGTGATGTTAAGGCCAGTTGTGGTTGCACGGCTGTTAAACCCGATAAAAATATTATCAAACCCGGAGAATCAACTTCAATGAAGGCAATTTTTAATTCTGCAGGAAAAACCGGACGCCAAAATAAGACCATCAGCATCATAACAAATTCCCCTGACCAGCCACGAAGCATTTTGTGGATTAAGGGAAATGTAATGGAATAAAACTTTCAGCTTATTTTATATTATCCTGTCAATATGATTATTGGCAGGATTTTTTTATCTTCGTTTTATCGTGTAAAACCAATTAAAAATCAGGATGAGCGAGGAATTTCTTCATTATTTATGGGGCCATCGTATATTTCCGGTTCAGGGAAATAAAACCACTGATGGTGAGGAATTAAAGATTATTCATCCCGGAAAACATAACATGGATGCCGGACCTGATTTTTTTAATGCAAGAATTTCCATTGGTGATACAACCTGGGCAGGAAATATTGAAATACATATACATTCTTCTGATTGGGAAAGGCACGGCCATGATGCTGAAGGGGACTATGCGAACGTGATTTTGCATGTTGTTTTCCATCATGATAAAGAAATTAAAAGGTCCAATGGCACCTCAATTCCTGTATTCGAGATGCCTGTGGATGAATCCATGTATTCAGTATATCAACGGCTGATGAGCAACCATCTTTGGATTCCCTGCCAAAATGAAATTACTGCCATTGATCCGTTTGTTATAGAATTTTGGATAAATAAACTTACTGTGGAGCGTTTGGCCCGAAAAGCCAATGATATAAAACAGGTGCTTGAGCGGAATAAACAAAACTGGGAGGAGACTTTCTATCAGTTTATGGCGCGGGCCTTTGGCTTTCGGGTAAATGCCGATCCCTTTGAGCGATTGGCACGCTCAATTCCATTGGTGGCAATTTCCAAACACAAAGATAATTTAATGCATGTTGAGGCCATATTATTTGGTCAATCCGGATTGCTTGAGCCGGCTATTGGCGCTGATGAGTACTATCAGGAACTGCTGAATCATTACCATCATTTTAAAGCAAAGTTTAATCTTAAGCCTTTGCCTGCCCATGTATGGAAATTTGCACGATTGCGCCCTTCAAATTTCCCTACCTTGCGCATTGCGCAGTTCGCCTCACTCATTCATAAATCCAGCGCTTTATTCTCTAAAATACGAGAGGCAAAGAACCGTCAGCAGTTTATGTCTCTGTTTAACAGTGAAGCTTCCGGCTATTGGGATACGCATTATCAGTTTAACCGCGTTTCTGCAAAAAAATCAATAAAAAGAGTGGGGGAGTCTGCCACAGAAAATTTATTAATAAATGCAGTGGCACCCTTTCTGTTCATTTATGGCAAATTTACAGGAAATGAAGATGCAGGTGAAAAAGCACTTTCACTGCTCGATGAATTATCCGCCGAAAATAACACCATTATTCGTCATTGGCAGGAGTTGGGGATAAGTGCAGGGAGCGCCTATAAATCACAGGGTTTGTTGCAGCTAAAAAATGATTATTGCACACCCAGAAAATGCCTGCATTGCGAAATTGGAAATGCCATTTTAAAAAAATCAGGTAAAAACTGATATCTTTAACTTTTTTATCAGTTATTTTATGGATAATATTTAGGTTTTGAATAAAAATGAGATAATTCCGGGTCTGATAGCCATCGCATTGCTTTTTGTATTACTATTTGTAAGCGTGGCATTTTATCATTTTCATGAAAATCTTTCCTTTCGGGATGCTGTATTTTTTACTGTAATTACCATGTCAACTGTGGGATTCCGTGAGGTGGCCCCTTTGTCAGCCCTGGGCACGTGGTTTACTGTTTTTTTAATTATTTTCAGCATTGGAATTTTCGCCTATGCTGTCACCACCCTTACAAGGTATATTGTTGAAGGGGTGTTGCGTAACTATTTTAAAGATAATAGAGTGAAAAAGAAAATTAGCCGATTGAGTGATCATGTTATCGTTTGTGGTTTTGGCAGAAATGGCAAGCAAGCCACTTCTGAATTGATTGACCATGGCGTAAAAACCATTGTTATAGAGCAGGAAGAAGGCCCTTTGCAGGAATTGCGTGACGACGAGGATATTCTTTACATTGCCGGCGATGCAACAAAAGACGAAATACTCCAGTATGCCAATATTGAACGTGCACGTGCCCTGATTACAACATTGCCTGTAGATGCCGACAATTTATTTGTAGTGCTTACAGCAAGGGAGTTGAACAACAAAATCACGATCATTTCCCGCGCTTCTAACGATAACTCCGATATCAAGCTAAAACGTGCCGGGGCAGATAATGTTATTATGCCTGATAAAATTGGCGGTCAACGCATGGCAAAACTCATTGCACAGCCTGATGTGGTGGAATTTCTGGATTTCGTGATGCTTCAAAGTGCCGACAGCGTAGCCCTTGAAGAAATTAGCTGTGAAGAACTTGCAGATTTTTATATCAACAAATCTATTCGCGAGCTCGATGTGCGCAATGAATCCGGAGCGAATATTATTGGCCTTAAAAGAGAGGATGGTTCATTCATTGTTAATCCTTTGCCAGAGGTATTGCTGTCCAGAAATGATAAAATGTTTGTATTGGGCACCAAAAAGCAACTAGGCCGATTGCGCAATATTCTGGGAAATATACATGTATAGCATGTTTAAGCTTACCCTGGATGATGAATTTTCAAAAAATTTCAAAGCTACTTTACGGTCTAATGAAATATTTTAAGAACAATTCATTCATTATTCTTTTCCCCATGTTTTATTAGGTTCATCCCCTAATGTAATAGATAGAACTCCTCCAGATGCGATTTCTTTATGTGCAATTTTCGGCTCGGTAAGTGGCTTTCCATTGAGCGTTGCTTCCTGAATATAGATATTTCCGGGAGCAAAGTTTTTCGTGTCAATGGTAAATGTTTTTCCGGAATAATAATCATTATCAAGATGGATGACGGTTTTTTCGTATAGCGGAGAGGATATGTCATAATATGATTCTGCTTCACATCCTCCTGTCATTTGAAACAAGCCCATTGATGAAAGTACAAACCATGCACCCAGTTGTCCCTGGTCTTCTTCACCTGGCCAGCCTTGCAGCGGAGAAAGATCAAATTGTTCTTCAAGCACTTTGTGCACGTACTTTTGAGTTAACCATGGTTCGCCAGCATGATTAAAAATAAAAGGGGCCTGCATATTGGGCTGGTTACCAATGTTAACAAATCCTTTTTCAAAACCCATTTCCAGCCGATCAATAAATCTGTCGCGGCCTACCATTTCGGCCATTTCCGGCAGATTGTGTGGTACGAAAAAAGAATAATGCCATGCTGTACCCTCAACATATCCTGCACCATACCATGTGCCATGGTCGTGCAAAGAGTCCCATTCCTGAACCCATGTTCCATCTGCATTTCTTTGGCGGATAAACCGTGTTTCTGGATCAAATACATTTTTATAATCTTCTGACCTTTCCGTAAAATATGTATATGCTTTCTTTTTGTTCAGGGCTTTGGCGAATTGTGCCACTGCCCAATCATCAAAGGCAAATTCCATTGTGTTGGAAACAGGCCCGTCTTCATTTGCAACATAGCCGTATTTTAAGAATGATTCCAGGTTTTTATTACCCACCCATCCCCCGCATGGATGTTTCATTCCGGGAACAGTCTGGTTTTTATAAACTGCATCCCATGCTTTTTCTATATCAAAATTGCGTATGCCTTTCTGGTAGGCACTCACAATAAGCTTTATCTGGTGTGCGGCTACCATCACCTCGCAATATTCCACACCTTCGGGACCCTGTGGCAGCCAGCCGCCCCTGTCGTAAAATTCGAGCAAAGAATTAACCCATTCGTTCGCAATATCAGGTGTAAGCAGTGTCCATAGTGGAAATAAATTCCAGTGTGCACCCCAAAGTGCATCACTTCCGTAAATGTTTTTTACATTTGGAGGAAGAGATTGAACCTTTTCACACATATCAGTATATTTTCCATTGGCATCATTCCATTTGGTACGGGCCGCATAAGCTCTGTAAAGATTGGTGTAGAAACGCTCCTTATCTTGTTCAACAGGCGTTTCAATCTCTATTTTCTCCAGAATCTTATTCCATTCATTTTTGCAATTTTCAACAACAGCATCAAAATCCCACCCAAAAGGTTTCATTTCCATTTCAAAGTTTATTCTTGCCTGCTCAATACTTACCAGTGAAATGGCTGTTTGAACTTCAATGGTTTCACCTTCTTTGGTTGCAAAAGTAACAGCAGATCCGCAATCGCCATACAAGGTATCGGCAAGCGCATCAGTGAAATTTATTTCTCGTTGCCAGTTTGTACCATAAAGATTATTCCCTTGAAATGGCTCCATCTCCCAGTATAAAAATTCCTTTACCGGCTTATTAAAGCGGGCGATAAAATGCACCGTATAATTATCTGCGAAGCTGCTGTGTTTTACCACGGATCCTGCTATCTCATAATCACTTACCTTTTTGATAATGGCATATTCCATCCTGGGGTCATTCTCTTCATATTCAAAATTGAAGTTGAAAAGAATATTGGCATTTTCCGTTTCAGGATAGGTGAACTTCAAATAGCCACACCGCTCTGTGGCGGAAAGTTCAGCAAATATGTTATAATCATATAATTCTACACCGTAATACCCAACAGAAGCTTTTTCCTCTGATTTGTTGAATCTGGAACGGTATCCTGATGTCCACATATGGCTGAAAGGTCCATCTGCAGGGCCGGGATAGGTTTTAATGGCACCTGTTGTAGGCATTAGGCTCAAGCCACTCATAGACCAGCTGTGAATATGGCTAAATCCGGAAATTGAAGCAATGGTATATTCATATCCCCCGTTCCATACATTTTTCTGGTTATCCGGACTTAATTTCACCATTCCAAATGGCATGGTGGGGCCGGGAAACAGCATCCAGCGTGAGTTTGAGGTGCCGGTAAACATATTTACATAATCGGCAGGTGTTTTATCCGGCTGTGCAAATGAAATCAGGCAAATGGCTGCCAGGAAGAATGTGAGTTTAGTAGTTCTGAAAGTATTATTCATTGGGGTATCGTTTATATCATAACTTCTTAAGTATGGTAAATCTTCAAAAAGTAAAGTGAATTTTACAGATATCCGATTAAAAACAACACAGGCACCAATATTCCCGCAATGGTTAGCCACGCTCCTCTGCCTGTGATGCCTTTTTTCCCTTTAATGATGAATAGGCCAGTAATTGCAATAAGGATTAAAGAGGCTGCGAAAATATCAGAAAACCATGTGTAGAGTTTCCGCGGGTTGTTGTAGTGCAAAAAATTCAGTTCCCTGAAGAACGGTCTTCTGCTTATGGTCTCCACATATGCCTCACCTGTATTCAGGTCTACCGCTACTGAACCTCCCGTAACAAATATTTTTAGCTCATCCTCAGCAGGGAAATAATGTTGTTTATATGTTGAATTTACATTAGCCTCTTCAAGAATTTTAAGCGCCTGATTTTGAGAAAAGTTTGCCTTATCTATATGTAGCTTAATGTTTTCCGTGCGGTTATCAATAACATAATTTGGATTCCAGTGATGTAAATGGTTTAGGGCAATGCCGGATATGGCATAAATAATTGTCATGCCAAAAAAGAAAAAACCAAAATCCCTGTGTAATATTCTGTTTATTTTTCTCCACTTCATGGCTTCAAAAATATATAAAAAAATCTGGCAAAATCATTTTGCCAGATTCATTTAATAAGGACTTATAATTTTTAGTTTTTTACTTCATGATGAACGTTTTCAACCCAATATTCGGCGAGGTATTCCTGTCCGCATTCGGTAAGCTTTGCTTTTAGTGCGTCTACCTGTTGCATTGCTGCAGTAGCTTCGTGCTCTTCTCCTTCTACAACCTCGTGCTCAGCACAAGCTTCGTCTTCCATTTTAGCTATATATGCTTCGTCAATTACAAGCTTTTTCAAAACACCTTCCACTTCTAATACGCTGCCTTCATAAGCAACATCAAATCGGGAGGCATCGCCTCCGGTGGTGATTTTCAAGCTGTTGGATTCATCAGCAGTGGTAATAAAAAGTTTCTCACCGCCATGGCGACAAACATGGGTTACCAGGCCGGAGATTTTTACGGGCTTATCAACATAGGCATCAGGGTTTTCGAGTAAATCATTCAGCGCAACCACGCTGTATTCAGAGTCTGCCTGTGTGTTCTGTTCTGCTGTGTTGGAGTTGTTTCCGCAGGAGAAAAACAAAAATGCTGCGATAAATAGAAAAACACTTTGTTTAATCATAATTTTATTTTTTTAGTTTTTTGGTATAGACAAAAATAAAGATTTAATTTAAAACTGCATTATGTTGATAATGTTTCATGATAGGTTTATCATTTTTGAGATAAAGAGGGAGGATTTATCGTTATGCTAAAATGCCAGCGGATCTTTCAAAATGAATGAAAATGATAATTTCTCCCCTTCTCTGTCGGCTGTTATTTTTATTTTTTTTCCGTCCTTACCTCTGAAAATTTCATTAATATCCTGCAAGGTTAATTTTACCACGTTCTGGTTATTGATGTATAGCAGCTGGTCTTCTCTTTTCAAACCTGCTTTATCCGCAGGGGAATTGGGTCGGATTTTTGAAACAACATAAACCGGAAGGCCGGGCATGGGTGCGCTTATTTCACATCCACTTTTATTATGTGCAAATGGGTTTTTATAATAAGCATTGGGTTGCAGATATATTTCATTTTCAGGATAATTAAGAATGACATTAAACCGTCGCAGGATTTCGGCACCCATGCTTCCGTTTCGCGAATCAATTCCCATGGCATTTGCTATCGAAAGGGAATCCGGATAGGCTACCAGAACCTCTTCAAAGGCAAAAGGACCCAGCTCAAATCCGGGGATGCGGCCTACTTTTCCATTCATATCGCCATTGAGTCCGCTACCCAGGTATGCATCAAAGGTATTATCAGGTGTTGCAATTTTATCATGTGTAAAGCTGTCCAGCCATAAGGCATGACTGGCACCGGTGTCAATCAGAAGTTTTACAGGAATTCGGGAGCCGTTCTCTTGCAGGATGTGTCCGATGATATATGGCTTTGTTTCATTTATGATTAGGGGCAGGGTAAAAAAGGGTTTTTGCCAGGGTAAAAATGGTTGTTTGAGGTTAAATTCTGAGGGTTTGTGGAAGGTTAAGGTTCTGCTGGCATAATTTAATTCCACAATAAAATTTTTAAAGACCGGATATCCGATAATGCCATGGACATCCATCCCCAACCATGTGGAGAGGTGAAATACATCCTCCATAATTACATTAACATCCAAACCTGTATGAGTAATTTTACCAATGTTAATTTGATTGTTGGCAGAAAGTATAGCAGAAATAGTTTTGCCATTGCCCAGTCCCTGCAGCAACGTTTCTTTTGAATAGTTGAGGGTAAGATTGTCTTTTGATGTTAATTCCGTTATCAATGTGGTATTTATGCCTGTATCCAGAATAAAACGGAGTGTATCGCTGTTGTTTATAGAAACCGGGAGGATGACAAGGTTATTTATCAACTCAAAAGAAACTGAAGTGCTTTTTTTGTGCGTATTCAATATTACATTTTCTTCCTGTGCAGATACTGAAAAAAGTAAAAACAGCAACTGAACACTTAGTATAAGGTTCCTATTTAATTTCTTGATAGAAAGAAATAAAACTTTCATAAATTGAAACTCCTCCTTTTTTTAGTTACTCCTGATGCGTTAATCTGGAAAAAAAACATATCTAAAATTATAGATAATGTACTGTTTACATCAGGTGTGTCTTTTTTTATTTTTAATCAAGAATATGCTTGTTATTCCAATCTGTGAACATTTATTTCATATGTTATATAGAATGTAAGGTGTTTATTTTTGAGCATAAATAAGGTGAATACATAATCACTCAATAGTTGATACAAAGAATCAATATCATTAATGCATTTGTGGTAGCAATCTGTATGCATCAATAATATTGTCTAATTATTATTCTAAATTTAAATAATTTTGTTCGTTCTTAATAATAAATACAGTTGATTTTAGTTATGGATATGATACATAGTTTAAAACGATAAAAATGTTGGAAATATTAACTGATAGTTTGACATTTTTGCAGTTTCTATTGTATATTTAGCCAAAGAACATAAATTTAAAATTTACCATGCAGAAAATAATTCAACTCGTTCACGGAAGTGTATTTACTTTACTTTTTTTAATTTTCCTTTCTGGCTGTAACCAATCTGAAGTAACACAGCTGGAGAATGAAAATGAAGAATTGCGAGAGATCAATGAACAGAAAGATTCTACCATTAATGACCTTGTATCTTCTTTTAACCGGATACAGGATAACCTGGCCACAATTAAGGAAAGGCAGGCAATTATTGATGTAAATGCCAGCAATGACGTGGAGGTAGAAGGTAGAAGAGAGGCAATAAACCGGGATATTCAGCTCATAAACAAGCTGATGCAGGAAAATGAGGAGGCCATAAATGATTTAAACCGTAAACTACGGAGTTCCAATATCAAAATTGCCGAATTTGAAAAGTTGTTGCAACGCACCAACCAACAGATTAACGAAAAAAACATGGAGATTTCAGCTTTGAAGGATGAACTTGCAGGGCTAAATTTTGCCATAGATCAGTTAAATGCTACGGTAGATACCTTGCTATATGAGAACCAGGAGAAAGAAGAAATTATCAGTACCCAGGATGAGAAGTTAAACACCGCATGGTTTGCATTTGGAACTGCCAAGGAACTTGAGGAGGCAGGTGTTATAACTAAGGAAGGTGGCTTTATTGGCATTGGCAAGGTGGAAAAACTGGTGGCTGATTTTAACAACGATTATTTTACAAAAATAGACATTCGCAATGTTAAAAGTGTCCCTTTATATGTAGATAAGGCGGAAGTAATCACTACGCATCCTTCTGATTCATATGAATTGATTGAGAAAGATAAAAAAGTGGAAAGTCTTTCCATATCCAAACCTGGTGAATTCTGGAAATCTTCAAAATACTTGGTGATTGTGGTAAACTAAAAGGTTATCATTTTCAACAGGTTTTTAATTACTTTGTCACAAGAGAGGAGCTGAGGAGCGCCTCTCTTTTTATTTGATTGAGACTTTTTCAAACTAATTCGTTAATCAGCATAGGTCATTAAACATTAAGAGTCTGCCTGGTTATAGAAGATTCTTTTACTATAGTGAGGAAATGTATTAGATTATCCATAGCTTATCGTATATATTTATTGAAACCACCATGCTGGTCTTTTATCTTTCCTCTTGGAAAGGTAATCAGAATTAGAATTACACCTGCAATTATCTGGCTCCAAAGCACTCCGGCTCCGGGATTGTTAAACATCCATGGTGCCAGTATCAACCATAATGCACCAGCAATATTCAGAAAACGACCTGTTCTAACAACTTCTGACATGGTTATAATCGATAGCGCGACAATTACTGCTCCTACAAAATGATTGCTATCTGCCAACCCTCCTTCATAACCAAAAATACCTGGAGAAACCATAAACCAAAGACCGAGAACAATGGAGAGAAACAAATTCCAGGGTTTAATTTTTAAATCATCCCACATTGAGCGGAGCATATCGTTAAGCTGAACATTCCCTTTCTTGTCGTAATCTTTTTTAATACCCTCATCAAGGGTGCCTCCAAACCAAAAGGTTTGCCAGCGGCTCTGCCCTTCTTTTTTCTTTTTATTAATAAACTGAACAGAAGCCAATACCTCATCAAATGTAAAAGGGATCATTAATACCGTGATCAGAGCTGAAATCAGACAGGCAGTACACCATGCGCCTACTGAAAGTGGCTGCAATATTACAAGAGTTAAGCTAACAATACCCAGCGGGATAACCAGGAATCCAAATATCAATACTATCCATGGCATTGTCCGCCAACGGGCCGTGCGACCTGCCAAACCCGTAATTACATCGAGTACATAGGCAAAGGCACCCAGCCCTGCGTCTGAAAATGGGAAGGATTCTGACACATCTGAGTTCAGGATATCACGCGTGCCATCTCCAAAAAATGGGTCCCATATCCTGTCCGTAAATTCCATTTGGAAGCCAGCGAGGTAACGGGCTACATAAAATCCAAGCCAACCCAGAAAAACCACGGGTATACGCTCCGGCCAGGCCGACGGGTTATAAGACCACCCGGGAGGTATTTCCGGGCCATCTTTAGAAATGGCTGTAATGCCCGGAACATTTGGTACTACTAATGTCAGAACCATTACCAGCACTCCCATAAGGGTGCCTGTGGTATAAGCCACCGCTGTTTCAGCATGAAGAATCAATGGTGCCACAGTAAGCCATCCACCTATGAATACCGGTATCCACATAGCCCAGTATCGTGTGGGTTTTAAGGCCAGAAAGCCAAATATTGTTAGCAGAGAGCCACAAACAATATCATTAATAATCATGGCTGTTGACTGGTATCCCATGGGGTAAAAGCCGGTGACTAGCCACAAGCCAATAGCTATCAGCGAATAATAGGTCCACAAATATTTTCTATGTTCTTCCCTCTGGTGTTTAATTTGTCTTTGTTTTAAACCGGCATTCTCTTCCATATCTTTAATTCAAAGGATTTGTGCAGGGAGTTAATCAAAATCGGTACCAGCAGATTGTTTATTTAAAAATGTTGCCAGCAGTTAGCAGATTTGCAGGTTTTATGAGATGTATACTGCATTTCATCTTTTTTTTATTCAGGATATCTGTGGATAAATATCCTCATCGTGAGACTTTTTTACTCATAAAACTTAAACACATAATATGTTTTTTGAAGGATGATATTATTGTTGTAAATTAATTCACAGTAAGCTATATAATAATAAACACCATTTATATAAAGGCTGCAGGCATTGTGCCTGGTAATAAAATACAAAAATGTAATGGATATTAGCTTCAGTATTTTTATGCGGTTCACTTTGGAATAATGATTGGTTTCTGAACTATCCTGTAAGAAAAGCACGGCGTATTTTGAAACCCGGTTTCGAAGATTATTCACCAAAGAAATAATTGTTTTGAAAAAAAGATGGATCATACTTATTAGCATTATCGGGTTATTGGTAATTATCCGATTGATACTGCCTGTTATCCTGGAGGATATGGCCAATAAAAAACTTGAAGGAATAAAAGGATTTGAAGGGGTGGTGGAAGATGTTGATCTTAAGCTCTATAAAGGAATGTACATTATTGATAGTGTATATTTTTTGAATAAAGATACACTGTTTAATGAACCGTTAATGGCTGCCAGGGAGGTGAAAGTACAGATTGACTGGGAGGCCTTATTTGATAGTGGCGAAGTGGTGGCGAAAATTACTGTGGTAAAACCTGAAGTAAATATTGAAACCCGGTGGGATGAGAAAAATGGTGAGAAAAAAATGCAAACGGGGCAGGGAGTAAAATGGTTTGATCATTTTAAAAAGATGTCGCCTCTGCGGTTTAACAAGCTTAACGTCCAGGATGGTGATGTTTTCTACACGGATTTTACAACGAGTCCAAATGTTGATTTTAGGGTGAACAACATCTCAATTTCCGCCAGCAACCTTCAAAATACAAAAAAATTAGATACCATTTTGCCCGGTAACCTTAACATGTCTGCCTTATTATTAAATAATGGTGCGTTAGAAATGAAGGGGGCGCTCAATTTTCTAAAAGATCCGCCGGACATGAGTACGAATTTAACCATAGAAGGTATGCAACTTGCAAATGCCAATGATGCCATGCGCGTATACACCAATCTCGATTTTGATACCGGTATATTTAACCTTTATTCTGAAATGAAAATCAACGATGGGCAAATTGACGGATACATAAAGCCTGTAATGGATAATGTAAGCATCATTTCTAAAAACGAAAATGAAGATTTTCTCAATACCGCATGGGAGTATATAGCCGGAGGTATTGTTGAGGTGTTTGAGAACCAGAAGGCCGATCAGCTGGCAACACGGGTTCCTGTTGCAGGGAGCATTAAAGATATAAATACAGACCGGTCAGTAGCCTTATGGAATATTCTTGAGAATGCCTTTGTGGATGCCTTCAGAAAAAGCCTTGAGGGATCGGTGGAATTTAAGGAAACAAAGGCAGACAAGTAGATATGTAAATGAAAAACTGCTGATGAATTGCTTGTATTAAATGCTTCAAAGGAGTAATAAATTTATTAATAAATGTGTAAATATGAACCACAAACATTTCTGGAAAACGTCTGATGCAAAATGCCCAGTTGTGCAACTGGAAGGAGAGAAGGAAGCCGAAGTAGTTATTGTGGGTGCTGGTATAACTGGGCTTACTACAGCTTATAGCCTCGTGGAAAAAGGAAAAACCGTAGTGGTTTTAGAGGCAGAGGAAATTGTGCATAGTGCCACCACATTGAGCAGTGCGCATTTAACCACGGCCATTGATTACTACTATTCTAATATTCAATCAAAATATAACAGCAATACGGCCAGGATAGTCGCCCAATCCAGAAAAACAGCCATTGCATTTATTTCTGCCCTGGCTGAAAAATTTCCCTGCGATTTTAATTTTGTCCCAGGCTTTCTTTATTCTGAGCATGATCCCGGGGAACTATCTGCAGAGCACAGGGCTGCATTGGAAGCAGGCTTGAAAGTGTCAACAGAAACTAAAATGGATTTACCATTCGATTTTAAGCAGGCTTTGCGTTTTGAAGAAGAGGCTGTCTTTAACCCATATCAATACCTGAATGGGCTGGCTAAATACTTAAACAATTCGGATTTATGTACCATCTATCAGAACAGCAGGGTAATGGGCAGAGAAGGAAATATGCTCATTACGGATAAGGGCAGCATTGAAGCCAATGATATCGTATATGCTACCCATTATCCTATCTTTATTGATATGCATCAAACCATGGTGTATCCATACCGTAGTTATATGCTTGCCGCAAAAGTGGAGGAGTATCCCGGTGATGCCGTGTTTTGGGATACGCATACGCCTTATCATTATACCAGAACTTGTGAAATAGATGGGGAAAAATACCTGCTTGTGGGTGGTGCTGATCATAAAACAGGAGAAACGGAAGAAGATGCTTATGAAAAGCTGGAAGAATACTTGCACGGTCGCTACAAGGTAAAAGAAATTTCCATGAAATGGTCCAGCCAGTATTTTGAACCTGCCGATGGACTGCCTTATATTGGCAAAAGCTTCGATGGGAATGAGTACATTGCCACTGGTTTTTCTGGTGATGGGCTAGTGTATGGAACACTTGCAGGATTGCTTATTAGTGATGCGATTTTGGATACAGCCCTCTATACGGAATGGAGAGCGGTTTATGATGCACAGCGATTAAATCCCGTAAAGGCATCTGGTAAGTTTGCCAAAGAAAATATATCGGTGGCCTCACACATGGTAAAAGACAGGGTTAATGCAAAAAAGGTGGATAAACCGCCTGTTTTACCTCCCGGAGAGGGAAAGGTGGTTACAATTTCAGGTGAAAAACTGGCAGTATCTAAAAATACCGATGGTAAGGAAATGTATGTATCTGCTGTTTGTCCTCATTTAAAATGTGTAGTTACCTGGAACAAACTTGAACAAACATGGGATTGCCCTTGCCATGGAAGCCGGTTTAGTCCCAGTGGTAAGTTAATAGCAGGGCCTGCTGTGTTGGGCTTAAAACAAATTGACGTATCGTTTAAAGCAGACTAAACAGGGCCAGTCCATATTGTATCCTTAAAGAAAATTTCAAATTAAGACTTGCGAATGATCGAAAAACAAAGAATTTACCAATGTAAATGAATGTTTTACATCAAACAACAGTCAGAATTCATCGTCGGGCACTATCAGGCTTCAGGGGTAGGTTTCTCAGACATATCCCGGTATGCTGTAAGGTAGAACTCTTTTCCGTCAAGGGCTACTTTTGTTGAGGTTGCCAGCACAGGTACTTTCTCCTGATTTTTCCGTGTAATTATTGTTTTGATGTTGGTGTGCCCGTTGTTGCCTGGGACTTGGTGGATGTGCTCGTTAACCCGTGCCCGTAGCTCCGGATCAGGATATAGCCCGGTCAAAAATAATTCCTCATTATTAGCATTTGCTTCTGATTGCGAATATCCGGTAATTTTTTCCAGTTCCGGATTGAAGATTACAAAATTTCCTTCTTCGTCACTCACAGAAATACCTTCACCTACGTTTTTAACTATGGCGCGATATATTTCCTCAGGAACGCTGGAATTTACATGAAATTTTTCCTGTAGTGTGGCAAGTTCTCGTTCCAGTTTTAGGACTCTTTCTTTGTGATGGTCAGTAACTTTTTGTTTTTCAGCAATTACATTTCGCTGTTTTTCAAGCTCGTCCATATAAGAGGCTTTCATTTTCCTGTATTTATTCCGCCAGTAAAACCAGGCTGTAAAAAAACCAATCAGACCCGCTACAATAAGTAATAGCGATATTTGAAGAATGGCGCTCATTGTTTCCATAATTTTTATTTTGTTAATTTATACTGCTTTATATTTTAATAATGTTGCACTTAGCGTGATATATATCCTGGTTTTATCATTCATTTCTCACCAAAAACACAACCCTTCTGTTCATTTCCCTTTTTTCCGGCGATGTATTGGGTACCCGCGGGTCTGTTTCTCCTTCTGAAACAATTTCAAGATTTTCTGCAGGTAATCCGTGGGAGATGAACGCTCTTTTTACACGTTCGGCCCTGCGTTTTCCCAGGTGATAATTGTAAGCTTCTGTTCCAATATTACAGGTATGGCCTTCAAGTAGCAAATCTTCCGGTTTTAACCGGTTTAATTGGTCGCTTACCCGTTGCAGCTCCTGCTCATTCAGAACCAGGGTAGAGTCGAAGGCAAATAAAATTATCGTTTCCTCAATGGCTTGTGACAACGCCTCTTTGTTGATGTTGTTTGTTTCTTCTGTTGTGGGTTCAGAGTCTTCGGCAACAATATTGGAAGAAGATACTGCCATCACAGCTTCTTCTTCGCCACATAGATTTTTTATTTTGCATACATACCAGTAATTACTGAATATGGCCCATCCGGCAAAAACAATTAAACCTGTTATAAGCGTTCTCATAGTTTATTATTTTAATTTGTGCTTTGTGATCTTTTGTTTCTTATTTAAGTTTTATTCTAAAAAATGTGCCATAATCAATTCTCTGGCTTAATGCTATAAATGACGCGGCATACAGTTTTTCCTGTTTTATTTATTGTGGTTAATCCTCTACGATTTCGGGGTACTTTATCCCCAGAAAGCTTGTAGCATTTTGAGCCTGGAAGATTGAAATGTTGCTACCAGTTTGTTGTACAATGTATTGCATTTATTACATTTGTTCGGGGCGTAGTTTTTGATCTTCGGGTGGCAGTAAAGGAGTGTCACAGAATTAATATCTCATGTGACGTCCGTATCATTATATACAAACTGTTATGGAAAAAATAGGAAAGAAAACCTGGGCTATTGCTGAAGGATATATACCCAAATGGGGACATGGGAAGGAACCCGAATTTGTTAGTCATGAGACGATGTGTGTCCTCAATACCAATGAGGAAGATGCTGAACTCTCTGTTTTCATTTATTTCACTGATAAAGAACCGGTGGGTCCATATAAAATTAAAATACCTGCGCAGCGTGTAAAACACATCCGCTTTAACGATCTCTCCGAGCCGGAACCCATTCCGAAAGGAGTTGATTTTGCCAGCCTCGTACATGCCTCCTTGCCGGTAATTGTACAACATACCCGACTTGATTCGAGACAAAGTGAAAATGCTTTGTTGAGCACCATGGCTTATGGAGAATAGAGTTTGGTGACAAAATGACAGTTTTTCTGTGTTTTTAAATGAAAAAATGACATTTACCTTATGCTTTTTCTTCTTATAAAAATTTTGATATGTGCTGATAATAAGTAGAATAGAGGTAAATCATAGAATTATTTTTCTGAAATCTTGCTATGGCAGTGTTTTTGAAATTATGCGCAGTGGTGTTAACCAGTAGCATAGATAAAAAAACATTAAATTCGATAGCAATGAATCTTAATAATTTCACAATAAAATCTCAGGAAGCCATTCAACATGCATTTACCGTAGCCAATGGTTTGAATAACCAGGCGGTGGAAAATGGCCATCTTTTAAAAGGAATTCTTAATTCCGGGGAGAATGTAATGACTTTTCTTTTCGGTAAATTAGGGGTTGATTCCCTTGTTTTTGAAAAAGTTGCCGATAAGATCATAGAATCGTACCCTAAGGTTACCGGAGGTGAGCCTTATCTTTCACAGGATGCAAACCGCTCTTTACAAAGGGCACTGGAAGTTTCACAAAAGTATGGGGATCAGTTTGTGGCAATAGAGCATTTGTTGATGGGAATTCTAAAAGGAAACGATCCCATAGCCAATGCTTTAAAAGATGCCGGAATTAGTGAAAAAGCACTCCAACAAGCCATTGAGGAGTTGCGCAAGGGAAGCAAAGTAAACAGCCAGTCGGCTGAAAACACTTATGATTCGCTAAATCGGTTTGCCATAAACCTTAATGAGCAGGCGCGCAAAGGTAAGCTTGATCCGGTGATTGGCCGCGACCAGGAAATTCGGCGGTTGTTACAGATACTTACCCGCAGAACCAAAAATAATCCTATTCTTATTGGTGAACCAGGCGTGGGAAAAACAGCCATCGCCGAAGGTTTAGCACAGCGTATCATCGGTGGCGATGTACCGGACAACTTGAGATCGAAACAG